>NZ_MZGS01000029.1 GCF_003111625.1 Methanobrevibacter thaueri
TGCTGCCAAAAAGACAATTACAGAATAATTCAAGACTATGGAAACCCTTCCAAAATCAGAATGCAACGGAAAATGGAAACTGACTGGGCGCAAAAAATCTACAAAAAACGATCAAAAACAGCAGAATTACCCTTTGCACACCTAAAACAAAACATGAAACTACATGAATTCACCACAACAGGAATAAAAAATACAAATACTGAATTCAAACTATACACAATCGGACACAACCTAAAAAGAATATACAACGAAATAAACAGAAAAAACAACTAAAAATAAGAAAAATTACAAAAAAATCAAAAACACAAAATTCGATTAAAAATTTTGCGTCACATCCTCAAGTTTAAAAAAAAAAAGTAAATAACTAAAATCAGCCATATGAAAACCAACGCAAATTGATTTAAAATAACTGATTTGACTGAAAGTCAATACTATTCGGATATATAGTAATTAGTTATTTATGATTACTTATCATAGGATAAGACCTATAATTCTCCCTATTTAAACCCAATTAAATAGGAAGTATGTTTAATGATCTTTTTTTAATAGGTATATGTCCTATAACTGAACCATAATCACTTATGGTTAAGACATGAGTCAAAAGCCTTTCGATAGGTTCCTAAATCAATAGAAAACTATCTGATTTCTGTTTTTTCAAATATTTAATACTATTTTTAAACAAATTTTTCATTAACATACATGTCCTAATCATATCTTCTATAATCCAAACACATATGCATATAAATTTATGATATATTGTATAATATAAAGGTTACTATTTTAATTTTGTTTTTATATATTGAAACAAATATTTATTTAAATAAAATATCAAAAATTAACTAAAAAAATTAAACAATCAAATATATATTACATATTTTTTAATAAGTTTATGTAATTATTATATTACTTTTTTTGTTTAATAAATTTGTAATGAATACGTTACATATTCGACATTTATGTAATATATATATTACATATTCACGTGATGTAATTAATATATCACATCAATTGATACATTTCAAAAAGAATTGTTATTTAATATAAAATACATATATTATTAACATGACTACATTGGAAAAGATGAAAATCTTAACAGATTCCGCACAGTATGATCTTTGCGATTATGTCAACCATAACAAAAGTTCGCAGATTAACTTGCCTGGAATTTACGAAGCAATAGGTCATGATGGATGTAAAATCCCTCTTTTTAAGACTCTTTTAACAAACAAATGTAAAAATGACTGCAAATATTGCATAAACCAATCCAAAAGAAATTTCACACGATTGGAACTATCCCCTGAAGAGCTTGCAAAGGCATTTCTTGGATACTATAACAGGGGAATGGTCAATGGTTTGTTTTTAAGCTCCGGCATTTCCGGGGATGTGGATTCCACAATGGAAAAGCAGATAGAAACCGTCCATCTTCTTAGAAACAAGTACGGATATGACGATTATATTCACCTAAAGGTGGTTCCAGGAGCAAGTAAAGATTCCATTAAAAGGGCAATGGCTCTTGCAAATAGAGTCAGCATCAATATCGAAGCCGCAACACCATCCGGTTTGGCTGAATTATCCTCTACAAAGGATTATAATAAGGACATTTTGAAAAGATTGTCATGGATCAACAGTCTACAGCACAAAAGTACAACATATCCAAATTCTACCCACACCACACAGCTCATCGTTGGCGCCAACAATGAAAGTGACAAAGAGATTCTCACCAGAATGGAAAAAATCTACAAAAACTCCGACCTGAAGAGAACATATTTCTCAGCATTCACACCAATTGAAGAGACTGATCTTGGAAACAAACAGGCATGTTCAACCGATAGAACCGCCAAACTGTATAATGCGGACAGTCTACTTAACGATTACCATTATAATGTTAAAGAGTTGGTTTTTGATGAAAACGATAAGTTGTCTCTTGAACAGGACCCTAAAATTTTATCCGCAGAAAAGATGGATATTTTCCCTGTAGAAATTAACACAGCACCATTTGTGGAACTCATCAGGGTTCCTGGAATAGGCGTGAAATCAGCACGTCAAATAATATCTATTCGTAAAAAAATGCCATTCTCCAAAAAAGAAGAACTTAAAAAACTAGGGGTTGTAGTCGATAGGGCAGAACCTTACATCAAAATAAGTGGAGAATATCAAACTACTTTTGATTTTTAAGATTATTATTGATTTAATAGCTAATTATTTAAATTAAATCTAAAATAATTAAGTGTAAAATTAAGCATTATAATAGAAAAAATTTTATATCGAATATATTAAAATAGAATCTATTCACCACAATTTCAAGTGTAATCTATTATATTATAAATCCTTGAATAAAGCCCAAATTTCAGGATATTTTTTAGAAACAGCCTCTTCAATTAAAATTGAAGCTTCTTTGGAAATACTGAATTCGGGTTCGGTTTTTCTTAAATATCTAAAAACAGCTGAGGATTTGGATGACCATAAAGTAATCCTTGGATTTTTCTCAACGATTTCAATTACTTCATCTATATGTTCCTGCTTTACTTCGACTTCTTGTGATGATTGTAAACTGTCTTCGCTGCCTTGATCGCTAGGTAAGTCTTCGGATGGGCTATCATCATCTTCATCTTCTTGTGTTTCTTCGGCATCTTGCTGGACACCGCCATCTTTATCGGTATCGTTATCAACTTCTGAATCATTTTTATCATCTTCGATTTCTTCAAGAACCTCTTCAACACTTTCAGATTCATTCTCCTTCAGCATGTCCTCAAGAGATTGAGTTGAATTGCTGTCAAAATCCTCATTGTAAAAATCAGGTATCAATGAATCTAATCCTTTACCAAGCCCTTTCCTAGCCATTATAATTCCTCTCCGTCACGTTTAAGAATTTCTTTAGCTAACTTAAGATAAGCCTTTGTTCCGGTACTGTCAGGATCATATATCAAACATGGCTTACCAAAACTTGGAGCTTCGGCCAATCTGATATTTCTAGGAATGATTGTCTTGAATAATAAATCTGTACCGCCAAAGTAATTTTTCAATTCTTTATAAACGTCTTTACTAAGTCTAGTCCTTCTATCAAATAGAGTGAGGAGAATTCCTTTAATGGGAGTAGGGCTTCTAAGCCTTTTTTCGACTAATTTTATTGTATTAATCAAATCAGCTACTCCTTCTAGAGCATAATACTCAGCTTGGATAGGTATTAAAACACTATCTGAAGCTACTAATGCATTGACTGTTATGACTCCAAGAGAAGGAGGTAAATCAATGAATATGTAGTCAAATAATGGTACAACATCTTTAAGAGTTTCTTTTAAAATTATGTGGTAATTTTCACGTTTAGAAAGCTCCATTCCAGCACCACTAAGGGATATATTACTTGGGATAATAAATAAATTTTTAATAAACGTAGGAATTGTTGCTTTTTTTACATTAATATCCCCGATGATGGCATCATAGATTGTATTTTCTATTTTAGTCTTATCAATACCAAAACTTGTAGTAGCATTGGCTTGAGGATCCATATCCACAACCAAAACAGATTTGCCCATTACAGCCAGGGATGTTGCAGTATTCACAACGGTTGTTGTTTTACCGCAGCCTCCTTTTTGATTCATCACCGCAATTACTTCACTCATTAAAGAATTCTCCTTTATCTGATAAGTTTTAAGTTATCAGTTATGATTATAACTTAAAATCAAAGTACTAAAAGAATAACGTGTAAGTTATTCAGTATAAGTTAAAAGAATTAAGTTATATCTTTTAAATGAGAACTTAAAGGAAATAAGTTATCAGTTTTAACTTCTAAGGGATAGGAAATAAGGTTTAAGTTAAAACTTCTAAATTATAAAAAATAAGTTCTAAGAAATAACTTATCATAACTAACTTTTAACAAATAAGTTATATTTTATAACTTCTATCTTATAAAGTATTCGTTTTCACAAATAAGTTATTAGTTAAAATGTGTAAGTTAAATGTTATAAGTTATAACTTATAACTAAAAAATAATAAAAAAATAAAAGAAGGATTATTTAGCATTTTGCATTGTTCCTTCAAAATAGCTAGCATATCCTTTCAAGTCTAACATTCCATGTCCTGAGAAGTTCATGACAATGGTTTTTTCCTCACCTGTCTCTTTACATTTGAGAGCTTCATCAATAGTAGCCTTAATAGCATGAGTGGTTTCTGGAGCAGGAACGATACCTTGGTTACGAGCGAAAGTGATTCCAGCCTCGAAACAGTCCTTTTGATGAACAGATCTTGGTTCTATGTAACCTTCTTTAGTTAGAAGTGAAACAATCGGAGACATTCCGTGATATCTTAATCCACCTGCATGAACTGAAGGAGCTACAAAGTCATGACCTAATGTAAACATCTTGAGCATTGGAGTGAATCCGTTGGAATCTCCAAAGTCATAATCATAGGTTCCTTCGGTTAATGTAGGACAGGCGCTTGGTTCAACTGCAATGAATTGGGTATCTGAGTTTCCTTCAATCTTATCCTTAATGAATGGGAATAAAGATCCGGCCAGGTTACTTCCTCCACCAGCGCATGCAATCATGACGTCAGGCTCCTCTTCGGCAATTTCCAATTGGGTCTTCAATTCCTGACCGATTACAGTTTGGTGCAACATTACATGGTTTAAAACACTACCTAATGAGTATTTGACTTCCTCATTTTCCAATGCCTCTTCCATAGCTTCGGAAATGGCAACACCAAGAGAACCCGGATGGTCTGGGTTTTCAGCCAACACTTGGCGTCCGACCTTGGTATTTTCACTTGGGGATGCATAAATGTCGCTGTCATAGATGTGCATTATGTTCTTCCTGTCAGGTTTTTGGTTGAATGAGACCTTTACCATATAAACAGTACAGTCTATGCCCAATAGGTTACATGCCAATGATAATGCGGTACCCCATTGACCGGCACCGGTTTCGGTGGTTAATCTTTCAACACCCTCTTTTTTAGCAAAATAAGCTTGAGGAATAGCTGAATTTAACTTATGTGACCCTGTCGGTGAACTGTCTTCACGTTTAAAGTAAATTTTAGCTGGAGTATTTAAGTATTCTTCAAGTTTATTGGCTCTTACCAATGGAGATGGTCTTCCCATTTCCATGTATAGTTCTCTGACCTCTTTAGGAATAGTGATATAACGGTCTGTAGCAAATTCTTGTTCTAAGCCCGCTTTGGTAAACGCTAATTGTAAAGCTGCAATTTGATCCTTTCCCTCACTGTTTTTAGGAGCAGGAAGTGGAACAGGCAAATCTGCAAGCATATTATACCATTGCTTTGGCACTTCATCTGATGATAATTCTATTTTGTAAGTCATGAATATAATTATAATTAATGTACTATTTAAAGCTTTGTTGTACAAAAATGTACTATTAATTATTAATAATATAAAAAACAATTAAAAAATATGAGAATTTTAGCAATTGATGTTGGTACAGGAACACAGGACATAATGATATATGATAGTGAAAAAGAGCTGGAAAATGCAATAAAACTGGTTCTTCCATCCCCTCACCTATTTATTTCACAAAAAATAAGGGAAACAGAGAATGACATTTATTTCGATGGAGAAATAATGGGTGGAGGAAAAATAAAAAACACACTATTGGAACATATGGAAAAAGGATATAATGTCGTGATGGAACCAACATGCGCTAAAACAATCAGAGACAATATAGAACAGGTCAAATCCTTTGGAATCGAAATAGCCGACAATGAAAAAAGCTATGACGGATATACAAAAATCACATTGGGCGACATTGACATCACCAAACTGTCAGAATTCCTATTGGGATATGACCTTGAATTTGATTTTGACAAGATAGCGATAGCAGTGCAAGATCATGGCTACAACGAGAACATGGGAGATAGGGACTTCAGGTTTGAGAAGATCAGAGAGAAAATATCCGAGCCTACATCCCCATTGGAATTCGGATTCAAGGGTGACGATTTGCCCGAATACTTCACAAGAATGCAGGCTGTCAGAAGACAGGTTAAAAATGAGGGAATAGAGGAACTTCCACTGGTGATGGATACCAAATTCGCCTCAATAGCCGGAATGTGCTATGATGAAGTTGCATCAAAATTAAACAGTTTCATTGCGATTGACATCGGAAACGGCCACACCACTGCCGCATCAGTCGAAAACGGTAAAATCCAAGGGGTGTTTGAACACCACACATCAAGCCTGACAGGCGAATCACTTGAAAGATACATCAAGAGGCTGGCTTCAGGTGAAATCACCCATGAGGAGGTTTACAATGACCATGGCCATGGCGCACATGTCTTGAATCCAATATCAAAAATAGAGAAGGTTATAGTGAGCGGACCAAAAAGAGAGTTGATTGAAAAGACCAATCTGGATTGGCATCATGCCGCCCCAGGCGGGGATGTGATGATGACAGGAACCGTCGGTTTGATTAAAACAATATTAGGATAGATAATAATGCTTAAAATGGATTCACATATTCACAGCGAATATTCCCCAGACTCAAACTCAAAAATTGACGACATCCTGAAAACCGCAAGAAGCAGGAACCTCGACATAATTGCAATCAGCGATCACAATACAGTTGATGGAACTGCCGAAGTTTTGCGTAAAACAAGGAACACAGATATACTTGCCATTCCATCTATTGAAATTTCTTCAACACATGGCCATATTCTTGGTTTTGGGTGTGAGGAAAATGTACCTCGTGACCTATCACCGCAAGATACTATTGACAGAATTCATGATTTAGGAGGTCTTGCAATAATACCCCATCCGTACTGCTTTTACAGGCATGGGCTCCTATGCAAAAGTGACTACAAGGACTTGAAAATCGATGCGATTGAGACAAAGAATGCAAGATTCATTGTAGGATACTGCAACAGCAAGGCCAAAAAATTGTCAAGAAAAGAAAATATACCTCAATTGGGCGCAAGCGATGCGCACTACTGGAAGTTTGTCGGTGACTGCTTCAGCATGATTGATTGTGAAAAGGATATTGACAGTGTATTAAAGTCAATTGTAAAAGGAAAAATAGAGGCTCATGGAAAGGGAACTTCGAACATATTGCTTTCTAAATATCTTTTTGAGAAAAATGTATTAAAGAAATTTGATTAAAAAGAGTTATTCGCTCTTTTCAATTAAAATTTCTATAATAGAAACATTTGTTTTTTCATGGTTATAGTTCTCAATTTCCTCGGTGGAAATTTGGATATCTGTAACGTCTGAATCAGGTACAAACCTATTTCTAACAATTTCAGCTGCATCTACGGCACGACTAATAGCTTTACCTCTAGCTCTAAGTAATACGCTATTAGAGCCTTCATTAAATTGTGTAACGACAGCTAAAACGTAATTCATTACAGGTTTGCTCCCTACAAATATTGTATTATTTTCCATATTTAACTCACCATATAAAATTTATGTAATCAATGTATATAAAATTTTACATGAAAATGTTGAAATTTAAACAGTGGGCAAATAAAAATAAGATAAAATATTATAAGTAACCAATGATTATAAAAAAAATAATAATTAGAAAAAAAAATAAATAATTTATAATAAAAATTGAAAAAAATAAACAAATATGAATTATAATTTATTCAAATTTGAATTTTTAATCAACAATAATTTATTGATTGAATCCAATACCGCTATAATACTTGCCATCACGATATCCTGATTTGTTGATCTTCCGGTGGATTTGTTGCCTTCGGAATCAGAACTGATAACAAACACTTCAGCCAGCGCATCGGTACCTCCAGTGATTGCCTCAAGGTTATACTCCTCAAGCTCCACATCAATGTCGTCCTGAATCAATTCACGAATAGCGTTTAAAGCGGCATCGACGGGACCGACACCTGTAGCGGCTTTTTCCTTTTCAACGCCGTCAATTTCCAGCCTGACTGTTGCTGTTGGGGAAACTCCATTTCCTGAGGACAAACCCAATCCCTTCAAGACAATAGGGGTTTCACGAGCTGAAGAAAGCTCTGTGATTGCAATAGCTATCAGGTCGTCATCTGTGACGCACTTGCCGCTATCACCTAAAGATTTGATATCATCGAACACCTTACAGAATTGCTCCTCATCCAAATCTATGTGATATTCCTTTAATTTGGCTTTAAGGGCATTGGCACCTGTATGTTTTCCCAAAACAATTCTTCTGGAATGACCAACCATTTCAGGAGACATCGGCTCATATGTTGAAGCGTTATTTAGAATTCCATGAACATGAATGCCTGATTCATGGGCAAAGGCATTATCCCCCACAATAGGCTTGTTGACCGGCATTTTCACACCTGTCAAACGGCCGACCAATGTGGATAAACTGTACAGTCTGGTAGTGTCCAAACCCAAATCAATGCCATAGGCAGACTTGAGAGTCATTACCAGTTCTTCTAAGGAACAATTACCTGTTCTTTCACCCAAACCGTTGACAGTAACGTGAGCCTGATTGGCACCACATTCGATTGCAGTCAATGTATTTGCGGTGGCAAGACCGAAATCGTTGTGGAAATGAACGCTGATAGGTGTTGTGAAATTGTCCTTTAAATCTGTAATCAATTCATGGGTTAAGATAGGAGTTAATATGCCGACAGTGTCAGGAACATCAATGAAATCCGCACCTGCACTAACCGCCTGGTTAAAGACCTCAAACAGGAAATCCCTTTCTGTTCTTGTGGCATCCTCAGCAGAGAACTCGACTGTCAGGCCATGGTCCTTGGCATATTCGATGGCATCTACAGCAGTATCGACAATCTCCTCCCTTGACATTTTCAGCTTGTAGTCACGATGCAATGGAGAGGTGCCTATGAATGTATGAACATATTCCAAATCAGAGTCTATAATGGCATCAAGGTCCTTTCTTAAGGAGCGTGCCAAACCCACAAGGGTTGAATTCAAACCTAGGGAAGTAATCTGTTTTGCTGATTCGATTTCACCTTTTGATGAAGCTGGAAAGCCAACCTCTATCTTATCGACACCCAAATTGTTCAATTTGGTTGCAATTTGAATCTTCTCATCGACCGTCAAGGCGACACCAGGTGTCTGTTCACCATCCCTTAATGTTGTATCGAAAATATAGA
The DNA here is from genome assembly GCF_003111625.1 of Methanobrevibacter thaueri. Classification (NCBI taxonomy): domain Archaea; kingdom Methanobacteriati; phylum Methanobacteriota; class Methanobacteria; order Methanobacteriales; family Methanobacteriaceae; genus Methanobrevibacter; species Methanobrevibacter thaueri. The sequence continues at coordinate 9,067 of NZ_MZGS01000029.1, forward strand.
TTTTGTCGGCGAGATTCATATTTTCGTTTTTTAATGTCTCTATATCCTGCATCGTTTCACCATGATTAAAATTATAAGAATATTATATTTCACAAGTTAAATAAACATTTAGAAAAAAAATTGTAAAGATAGAAAATTATTTTCTACCTTTAACCTTACGCACGACCACAATAGCCACTATAATGACTATTATCAGGACGGCTATTGAATAGAACATCTGAGTTGAGCCCGGAACCTCATACTTATTGATGTTTAATGAATATACATTTCCAGAATCATCACCAAAGAATAAACTGTTTCCATTTATTACAGGTGAAGATGTAATAGCTGAGTTAAATAAAATTGTTCCCGGATTATAAGTAAATTCCTCAGCTCCTGTGTATTTATTCAACACATACAAATACCCATTATTTGATCCGAACGCAACAAGGTTATCCTTAATCGCAGCAGTTGACTGCACCTTATCCCCGGTTGAGTGACTCCATTTGACGGTTCCGTCACGAACATCAAGGCAGGTCATGTTGCCTTCATCGGAACCTATGAAAACATTATTGTCATGCCCGTCAACTGTTGGGGAGGAAATAACCTTATCGTTGAGGTCAACTTTCCATTCCAGATCACCGTCAGACTTTTTGAGGCAATATACGCTTCCGTCGGTTGAACCGAAGATAATTGTCTTGTTAACATAGGCCGGTGAAGACAATATTTCATCTCCTGTGGTGAATTCCCAGTTTTTGCTTTCATCGGTATCGATGCTGTACATCTTGCCGCCTGTGGAACCTACATATATGGTATTGTCAACCACGATAGGGGAGGTCCTGAGCTCATCGCCCAATTTCTTATCGAACTTGACCTTGCCGTCCTCATTTACACCATACAGGTGTCCATCATCACTTCCGAAGTAGATTATATCGTCGTGATAGACTGGAGCGGAAGCCACATTGTCACAGTCATAGTCCCAAACGACCTTATGGGAGTTGATGTTGACCGCCTTAAGACCGTCCTCACAACCGATGTATAACCTGTTTGAATGTATTATCGGTGAGGAATTTGTCTTGGCCTCAAGGTCTAAATTCCATTCTTCCTCGCCTGTTTCCATGTCTATTGCCTTTAAAATACCATCGTTTGACACATAATAAATGTAATCCTTATATATTGCCGGAGATGAATGGACCGGAGATTCCATATTAAATGTCCAAAGATTTGTTACAAAATCAGACTCCCCATCTCTATATCCGCTATGGTCTATACCTCCTTGAAATGAATTCCAATTTTCAGCTGCTATTGGAGATAAACATAAAAGAGCTACAATTAATCCAATTAATAATTTTTTATACATTTGAAAACCTCCTATACATCTCTATTGAATCGTTTTACACCTAATATGAAGAATAATATTGCAAAACCGATAAGTATCACTAAATCAAACCATACATCACCAAGTGTCTGTCCCTTAAGCATTATTCCTCTCATTGCATCATTCAAATAAGTCAATGGGAAGATATAAGCTAATTTCTGTAAAATCCACGGCATGGTTTCAATCGGATAGAATACCCCTGAAACAAACATCATCGGCATTGAAAACGGCATTACTATTTGGGCATAATCCTCCTGTGTGGATGTCCTTGCGGAGAAAAATATACCGAATGAAACAAAACACAAGGCCCCAATCACAAGGACTATGAACGTTTGTAGAATTCCACCCTTGATGCTTACGTTGAAGAGAATTATTGCCATCAGAATCAATATCAATGCCCTGACAAGTTCGATGAGAAGTTTTGCTGCAATCTTACCTCCGATAACTGTGGAAACTGAAGTCGGGGTCATGAAGAGTCTTGCGAGTTCTCCTGTTTCCCTTTCACCTGCAATTGTTGCTCCCATACCCATCATACAGCTGAACATGATTGTCATACCCAGGACAGCAGGAACCAAAAAGTCGATGTATTTGATGTTTCCATAAATCTTGTTTATATGCAGGCTGATATCGTCCTTAAAGTTGTTTAGAGAATGAATTATGGACGGTTCTATATCCGCATCCTGTGTTGAAACGCTTGTTTGAGAAGCGACAACATTGGATAGCCTGTAAAATATGCCTTGAGTAGATGATTCAAGGATTTGTGAAGCCATCTGATCTGAGGAATCCAAATATAGCGTTACCGCCTTTTGCTGCGAGGAATCCTTATCATAATCATCAGGCAGTATTATGGCCGCCTTAACCTCACCGGACTCAACGCGCTGCTTTCCCTCATCAACATCATCAATTACCTCTACAACATGATATGTTTCTGTGTCCTTGATGGTGTCCAATGTCAGGTCTGTCAAATCACCATGGGACTGTGAAACAACGACTATAGGCAAGTCTGTCATTTCCCCACCCATTCCATAACCGAAAAGCAGAATCATGATTATCGGAAATGCAATAATGGAAATCAATCTGCCGGGGTGCCTTTTGAGTGAAATCAATTCCTTTTTAATCATCCACCAAAATTTATTAAGCTCTAGCATCTTCATCCACCTCTGCTGTCGCCTTAATGAATACGTCTTCAAGTGAAGGCTCCTCTGTGAAAATTGATTTAATTATTCCTCCGGATGAAATGACATCCTTCATGATATTGTAAACTGCCATGCCATCAAAAGCGTCAATTTTCAGGGTTATACGTCCATTATGGGCGATTTCAAAATCCTTAACCGTTTCATTGGATTGAAGACTTGAAATGATTCCCTCATCATGATCTTGAAGTAAAAATGACATCTTCCTTAAGCTGAGACTTTCTAAATCCTCCATTTTGGAAGTTGAATCCTCGCTTTCGGAGTGAACCTGTGATAGGGCTTCAGTCAATTCCCTTCTGTTTTCTTCAAGAAGAGAATCCTTAAGGCCCTGAGGTGTGTCATAAGCCACAAGATTACCTGTGTTTATGATTCCGACATTATCACACAACATATCCACCTCATGCATGTCATGAGAGCACAATATAATTGTGTGGCCATCATCATTCAGTTCCCGAATCAGGTCCCATAAAGTACGCTTGGTTGTAGGATCCAATCCTATGGTTGGTTCGTCCAAAAACAGGATGTCCGGCCTGTGAACCAAACTGGCCACAAGTGAAGCCTTCTGCTTTTGTCCTCCGGAAAGTTGACCCACACGCTTGTCACGTGCATATTCGATGTCAACCAATTCCATCAGATCCTCTATACGGGAATCCCTTTCATCCTTTGGAACTCCATAATAATCCGCACACATCTGTGAGTTTTCCATCACTGTTAAATCCTTATACAAACTAACCTGCTGCGGAACCATTCCCAAAAGGTTTCTAACCTCATCAGGATTTTTCTGAACATCATATCCGCCAACAGTGGCTTTGCCTGAGGTGGGTTGAATTAAACAGGTCAACATTTTTATTGTTGTTGTTTTTCCAGCCCCGTTCGGACCCAACATTCCAAAAATTGTCTTGTCAGGAATTTCTAAATTTAGAGAATTAACAGCAGTGAAGTTATTGTTATATACTTTTGTAAGATTTTGAGTTTCAATTGCGTTTTTCATTGTTAATCTCCATTCCAGTCATGTCCTTAAAAAAGGCCAACCAGGTGGGACTGTTTAAAACATTGCTCATGTGTGTCTGAACGTGGCCTAAAACAATCTCTCCCTTTTCGGTTATGGAATAATACTTGACCCTTTTGTTGTTTTCATTTACTTTCCACTCTCCAGCAATCAGCCCCACCTTTTCCATCTTGGACAAGATCGGATATACCTTACTGGAGTTAATCTTAATATCACACTGATTGCAGTCAAAGTTAAAAAATTCCTCTAACTTCTTCATAATGCCATAACCATGGATATTCTCCTTTGAAATAATCCATAGAATCAGATTATGCGTTATTCCATTAGAAAATTGTTTAACTAGCTTTTCATGTGACTTGTTAAAATCATTTTCATCAGTCATATTTCACCATATGTCAAAATTTGATATATATTAACATTTATTATATATATCTCACTTATATATAAACATGAAACTTGGATTTACAACACTAGCGCTATTCATGGAACCAAATGACGACATCATCAATCTAGCAAAAAAACACGGATTTGAAATAATCGAAATTCTTGCGGAAGGCCCCTTCTATGAAAAGGACAACTGTGAATTTAAGGACTGCGGACTGGACATGAGAATGCATGCGGCAACAGTAGACATCAACATCGCCAGCTTAAACAAGGGAATAAGGGATGAAAGTGTAAGGCAGATGATTCATTGTGGACAATATGCGGAAAGCATCAATGCAAACACCATCACAGTACATCCGGGTATCATCGGCAGGAACGAACCTCACTTGAGAAAATGGGCATTGGAAATAGCTATTGAAAGTGTTGGGGAAATCATAGATAACACAAATGTTGAGATTTCCGTTGAAAACATGCCGGTTCGAGGAAAATTCCTGGGAAATACCGTTGAGGAAATAGAGATGATTCAGGAAGCCACCGGATGCAGCCTGACAATCGATACGGGTCACGGAAATACCTGCGGAAACCTGGAGGAAATGCTTTCATTGAAAAACATCAGCTATTGTCATTTGAACGATAATGATGGCGTGAAGGACCAGCACATTACCCTGGGTGAGGGCACTCTTGACTTGAATTTGCTCAAAAAGATTGATACCGCAATTATAGAGCTGAATAACTTTGACAACATCCTCAAAAGCAAGGAAGTCATTGACAATCTATAATTTATTTTTTTTATTCGGTTATTAGTTATAAGTTATAAGTGATTAGGCAGTTATCACTTATAAGTTATAAGATATTTTATACATAAATAAAAAGGTTTATCCAATTAATATAGATATTTAAACAAATATCTAATCAAATAAACTAATCAAAGTTTATTTAGTGGAGGAATTTGATGAAAAAAAGTTATATAATAATTTTAATAGCAATATTAGCTATTTTTAGTATCTCAACAGCATCAGCCGGACTTTTTGATGGTTTCGGTGGAGGAAATGTACATTTCCTTGACTTGACCATGAATGTCGATGGTGCAAACTTTGAAGATGGGGATTCACATGCCCAAAACGACAATTTTGATGTCAGCTTCTACAACATAAGTGATAATGATGAGGGAAGAATGAGTACAATAGCAAAAGAGTTGAAAGCTGGAAAATTTGATGAAAACAGCATATCAGACGCCTTTAGCAAAGCAGACGCTTCAATCGCCAATACCATATCATACACATACGATAAAGAATCAGATGATCAAACATGCGCAAAAACAATATTGTCCTTCAACAAACTTTCCGACTATAAGGAATTTGACATTAACGGCAAAAAAGCAGCGGACTTCATCGTTTCAGATTCAGTCATATATGACGATTCCGGAGCCACAAGCATGATACCTGACTACATCACCAATCCTGACAGTGGAAAAACATCAGATGATTTGGCCAGATGGGTGCTGGTGTACGACAATGAAACCGACACACTATACGGTATTGAAATCCAGTCAACAAAAACCAGCGTTGTGACTGACGAATCCGTACTTCAAAGCAGTGAAGTGCAATCCATTATAGATTCAATAACCTTTGAATAGGAACATTCCTATTCCCTTTCTTTTTTTTAAAAGTCAATCATTGTGACCTCAAAGATGTCCTCAATGATATGATCTGTCTTGTCCATCATCTTTGGAGAGACTTCCTCTTGCTGTTCTATTGTTAGGACACTGACATCCGCTTTCTTAAAGGCTAAAATGTCATTCAGGCCGTCACCGACCATCATAACCTTGTATCCTCCCTCCTGCAGGATGGATACGACCTCGCATTTTCCTCTTGTGGAAACTGTTCCGAAAGCATTGTCCTCAGGCACATCAAGCATGTTTGCCAATCTGTTGATGGCACCCTTCCTGTCTCCTGAGGCGATGAATATCTCAATTCCACGGGATTTCAGGACCTCAACTGTTTCAAAAACCTTTGGGAAAAACTTGCCGGCTGAAGTGATGGTGTATGCGACAGTCCCCAGGTCCATGTCCACAATCAATGCGGACCCGTTGCAAAGCTCCATGTGGGAAATCTTTTCGCGCAAAATGTCAAAGCCGTCAGTGATATCGGAAACAGTGGATGACTTTTCATTGTAGAGAATCTCCTCGACTTCGGCCTTTGAAACCTGCCTTGTGGAAAAGCTTACGTCAAAGTCGATGTTGTACTCCTTAATGACATCTGAAATCAGTCTATCCTTATCCAATTCCAGAAGCCTGTTGGTATTGAACTGAAGAACCACCAAAGCCAATGAATCGGCTGAATCAATCAAGTCCAGAGAGTTGATGTCGGTGAATATGTTTCCGTTCAAAACATCCTTAACGACCCTGTATCTTTCTATCAGGGTTCCTGAGTTGTCAAACACTACCGCTTTTTTCATGGTTATTAATATATCAAAAAAATGATTTAAAACTTGTGTAAAAAAACAAGTATATAAACATTGAAAAATAAAATAATAATATTATAATTTACGATTATTAAGGTGTTTTAATGAACGTTATTGAAAAGTTAAACTCCATTAAAAGTGGAGAAATGACAGCTAAAGAAAATGTTGAAGGCTTCATTAAAGTTATCGATGAAAATAACGAAGAAATTAATGCATTTATTGAATTAAACTATGAAAATGCATTAAAACAAGCTGAAGCTATTGATGAGAAAATAGCAAACGGTGAAGAAGTAGGAGCTTTAGCTGGATTGGTATTCGGTATAAAAGCAAACATTAATGTTGAAGACTTGATTATTTCAGCGGCTTCCAAAACCTTGGAAGACTATATTGGAAGCTATAACGCTACTGTCGTTGAGGAAATCCTATCTGAGGACGGAATAATCATCGGTATTTTGAATATGGATGAATTCGCCGCAGGAAGTTCAACTGAAACTTCATACTACGGCCCTACACAAAACCCTGCAGCAATGGGCAGAATCCCTGGAGGTTCATCCGGTGGATGTGCAGCCGCAATCGCAGCGGAAATGTGTGATATATCAATTGGATCAGACACAGGCGGTTCCATCAGAAACCCTGCATCACACTGTGGTGTTGTCGGATTCAAACCAACATATGGTGCGGTCTCAAGACAAGGTTTACTTGACCTTTCAATGAGTCTTGACCAAATCGGACCATTGGCAAATGATGTCAGCGGAATAGCACTGGCTCTAAACACCATTGCAAAATATGATGAAACCGAATGTACCACTTTGGACTGGGAAAAACCTGACTTCACAGAAATATTAGGTGAAACCTCACTTGAAGGCATGAAAATAGCGGTATGTCAAGAGTTCATCGACGTTACTGACGATGAAATCAACAAGACAGTCAACAAGGCAATTCAAAAATTGGTTGATGCCGGCGCTGAACTTGTTGAAGTGAGCTTTGACTACATTGACTTATGTTTACCTACATACTACCTAATCAACTATGTGGAATTCTTCTCAGCAACCAGAAAATACGATGGAAGGGACTACGGTTCCAGAATTGAAGAGGTTTGTGGAGACGAAGTGCTTAGAAGAATCAAGATCGGTTCCCACATTGCCGAAGCAGAATTCAGTGGTAAATATTACAAACAGGCCTTAAAGGCAAGATCCGTAATCAGAAATGAAATCACAAAGATGCTTGAAAACGTGGACCTGATTGTAGGTCCTACCGTGCCTAAGCTTCCTCACGAAATCGGTGCTGAATTGGAACCTATGGAAATGTATGCCTACGACGTTCTAACAGTAATAGCTAACCTTGCCGGTATTCCTGCAGCAAGCATTCCTGCCGGTGAAGTTGACGGAATTCCTGTCGGACTGCAGATTCAGGCAAAACCATTGGATGATGAAAAAATTATTAAAGCTATGAGTGTTTTCGAAAACACTCAATAAATTCTTTTTTTTATAATATTTTTCCGACTCTTTCAGTCTTTTAAATTGTATAACCATGATAGTCAATCATAAAGATGTAAAATCAGTCATTTCAAAATCAAATCTTCCCATTGCCGGTTTCACTGTCAATCCCTATGTTGGCTGTGCGCATGCGTGTAAGTATTGCTATGCAGATTTCATGAAAAGATTTACCGGCCATAAGGAAGAGTGGGGAACTTTTGTCGATGTCAAACATTGGCCTCAAATTAAAAATCCTAAAAAATATGACGAAAAAACAATTATTATCGGTTCAGTGACTGATCCCTACCACCAATGCGAAAAGGAGTTCCTAAAAACACGAGAATTTTTAGAGGAACTGCAGGGTGTTGACGTTAATTTAATCATAACCACCAAATCATCATTGATTTCAAGGGATTTGGACTTGATTAAAACGTTTCCGGATCCGATTGTATCTCTTTCAATCAATACATTGGATGAACGCTTTAAAAACGATATGGACAATGCATCATCAATCGCTGATAGACTTGAAACCTTGAAAAAATTCCATGCGGAAGGCATAAAAACCGTTTGTTTCATTTCACCCATTTTCCCGGGAATAACAGATGTGTTTGATATAATAAAGGAAGTTTCTGATTATGTGGACTATATATGGCTTGAAAACTTAAATCTTCGCGGGGGATATAAAAAGACAATTCTGGAATATATCGCAGAAAAATATCCGAAATTAGAACTGCTTTATGAAGACATTTATAAATACAAAAATAACGATTATTGGGAAAACCTAGATAAAAAACTAAACGAATTTGCAAAAGAAGAGGGATACCTTTATATTATTGATAAAGAACCATTTTTGATTAATCCTACAGATAAACCAATACTGATAAACTATTTTTATCATGAAAAAATTCGCCAAAGTTCCAAAAAGAAATGAATATGGATTTTAAGTCGATTTTTCAAATTATTAAAACTATTTTTACACTTGAAATGCACCTCTAAAATTTTATATTATTAAAATTACAATAGATTATCAAGAGGTTATTTTTATGACAAAAATTGGACTAGCTTACATAAACGGTGCAGTTCCAGGATTTGAAGATTTTGGATGCCTGCCAACTGATATTGTAAAGGAAAACGGACTTGTTAATGGTAATAAAGCTAGTGATGAACTTGATGCATTGATTATCCCCGGCGGGACATTAATCGAGTCAAACGACATTAACATGGGCCTGAACACTGAAATCAAGAAAATGGCCCGTGACGGAAAACCTATCATTGGAATATGTGCGGGATTCCAACTGTTGTCAAACCAGATAGACATCGGACGCAAGTCCCCGGTTCCAATCGTTAAGCCTGGACTCGGATTGATTGACGTTAACTTTTCACCGTTGATTACAAGCGACCGTGTGAAGGCAAAGGTGTTTAAGAACTCCTTTTTGGTGAAAAACCAGGATGAGGATGTAAACGGTTTTCACACACATACCTACGGAAAGGTCGAGGGAGACGCCAAGCCACTGTTCTATTCAAAAGTCCAAAGGATGAACTATGGCGACACCAATGAAAAGGGCGACTACAACATCTTCTCAGGCGCATGCAATGATGACGGCAATGTCATCGGCACAATGATTCATGGAATCCTGGATGAGAATCCGATAATTGTAGAAAACCTGCTGGAACAAATAGACGCCAGGGACACTGATGAAATTTACAATAGAAACATGGAAGTCAAGAGATATCTCAACAGTGAAGTTGGAATAAACACCGGCATAAAAGTACCTCAAATTCAACCAAACAAAAAACCTAAATACCTAATGATTGGAAGTAACGGATCCGACAGCGGCAAGACATTCATTCTTACAGGACTTGCTGGTGCATTGAGAAAAAGGGGCTATAAGGTTGCACTTCTGAAAGTGGGTCCGGACGTGCGCGACATCATTCCAGGATTATACTTGACCAAGGGAAAAATGGAAGATTTCGCATCAGTCAAAATCGGACATCTCGGCTGGGCAGACATCGAGTCTACAATAGCCAAACTGAACTCCTCAGACTATGATATCGTTCTCATTGAAGGAGTTATGAGCGTGTTCACCGGCCTTTTAAATGAAAAGGTGCCTTTTTCAGCTGCAGAAATAGCAATGTCCTCAAATATTCCGATGATACTTGCTTCAGGCGTCAACAAGGGCGGTATCGAATCGGCGGCAATTGACCTTGTCTCCCATGCGAACATGCTTGAAAAGTTCGGAGTTGACGTTGAGGCCATTCTATTGAACAAGGTATACAATGACGATATATTCGACCAGGTGGTTCCATACATCAAGAACAACACCAGTGTTGAAAACGTCTTGAAGCTTCCAAAGCTAAAATCAGCGGATATGAGGGGTTTCATACCTGAAGTGGAAATAAGATATGAGCTTTTCACCTCACATGCGATGGATCTGATTGAAAGCAATCTGGATATTGACCTGATAGTCAGCATGGCCCGTGAAGTGGAGTTTGGAAAAATCTACTCATTCGATGAAATCAAAAGGAAGGTGATTTAATGGCACTTAACCTAAGTCCTGAAAAGGGCGTGAAGCTGACAAAAAAGGACAGGGGCCATGTCCTAAAAAAGATGAGACAGGGCTGGAAGGCGACCTGCCTAATACCCGATTATGTTTTTGATGAAAACGGGGACATTCAGATAGCCTCAGACAAGAATCGTCGAGTGGTAAAAATAGTAAAAATATATGAGGACAATCTTCAAATCGAAAATGCGCTGAAAAGCAAAACCTTGAGAATTCCCTTTTCAAAAATAGTTTCAATCGCAAAGTCTCCTGAAGTCAAGGACGCTTTGGAAATAAGAATGAACGATGGGAAATATGTGGCTTTCAGTATTTACAACTCTTATAAAATCCAACAGATTACCCAATTCATTGCAGATTATATAGCTAATCACAAAAATTAGCTATTCTTTTAAATATTCATTGATAATGTCTTCGCCTCTAAGCAATACAAGGCCGTTTTCTTCCGCGTATTTGCGAGCGTCTGCAACGGATGTAGCCTGACCGGTTTCACCATCCATCATTTCACAAACTACACAAACAGGAGTGACACCAGCCATCTCACATAATGCAAGACCAATCTCTGTGTGTCCTTGTCTATTTTTCACAAGTCCTTGTGCTCCTCTTAAGAGGCATACGTGACCAGGTGACCTGAATGTTGCACCGAATTCGTCAAACCTTTCCTCTTTCATCATTATTGCCATTTCACTGATTGTCATTGCCCTGTCATGGTCTGTTACACCAGTGAAGGATTTTCTGTGGTTTGCCCATACTGAAAATGATGACCTTTCATCATATGGAATGTCGTTTGGTGCGAGTTTTGCGAGTTCTGGATATTTTTCTGTAGCGGCTTTCATGATGTCCACCATGAACGGCAAGTGAATAGCTTCACAAAAATCGTCATGTAAACAGTTACAGATTAAACCGCCTGCATCGTTTCTCATTGTTGCGATTGATTTAGGGGTTACAAATTCTGAAGCGATAATCATGTCGACTTCTCCTTCCCTATCATCATCATCGAAAACAAGAACGAATTCGCCGTTTCTAATAGCTTCTAAAGCTTTATCTAAATTTGTTTCTTGATTCATAGTAATGTCTCCTTATTTACTAGAACCAGGGCTAAAAATAACTAAAATTAACTATTATCTTCTCTTCCATCCGGACTGTCACCGTCGGTTTTGGATTTTCACCAAATCAACACTTATTCGTGCTCGTGGACTTATTATTTCTAAATCACCACCGGTAGGGAATTGCACCTCACCCTGAGAACGTATTATCAAATATATTAATCATGTATAAAATACTTTTTGGTAAGGTCATTAAAATTCCAATGAGACGACATCTCCATCCTCAAGATTCAATTCGTCCCTCAATCGGTTTTCTGCAATGAACTCTAGATAATTCTCTTCATGGGTTGTTTTGGCCGGAAACACTATGGCCCCCTCAACTTCTTCGTTTAGGATGGCTTCAATATATTTTACGGCACCAAATCCCTCATCTGGCTTGATTAGATTTTCACATGCATCTTTGATTTTGTTGATTTCATCCAAATGATCATCACTGACAACAATGTTCAGTGTTCCTGGAAATGGAACGAAGCCCAAATTCTTTTCGAATTCCCTAGTGTAAAATTCCTGTGACAGGAAAAATGCAGCCTTGCCCAAACCTGTTGTAACTTCACCCTCGATTTTCATCAAATAACCTCTAATTAAAGTACATTATAATTAATTTCAATTAAAAATTTAAATCATTATTTTAATCTAACGATATCATGAATGATAATATTAAAATTTAATTTGTTAAATATAGATTCGATAGTATAACTTAATAATTTTTGATTAATAAATATTTTTGAAGAAATTTATTTAACATTAAAAAATAAAAGTATTACTATAATAAAGATTTACAGGGTAATTTAAATGGAAATGAAAACTATCTCAACAGATGTATTGATTATCGGATCTGGTGGAGCAGGTTCAAGAGCAGCTATTGAAGTTGATGATGCGGGACTTAAAGCAATAATCGTGTCAAAAGGCCTTTCATTCAGGTCTGGCTGTACCGGAATGGCAGAGGGAGGATACAATGCAGTATTCAAGACCGTCGACAAGGACGATTCAATAGAGGCTCACATTCACGACACCCTAAAGGGTGGAAGCTATCTAAACGATGAAAAGCTTGTGGAAATACTCGTTAACGAATCACCGAAAAGGCTCATTGACCTTGAAAACTACGGTGCACTATTCGACAGGCAGGAGTCCGGTGAAATAGACCAAAGGCCATTCGGAGGTCAGACATACAGAAGAACCTGCTATCAGGGAGACAGGACAGGTGCTGAACTGTTGAACGCACTTAAGGAAGAAATCATCAGAAGAGACATAGAATGCATCGAAGAGGTGATGATTACCTCACTGGTTACCGATGACGACCAGGTGATAGGCGCAACAGGACTTGACCTCAAAGATTCCACTTTAATTTACTTCAAGGCAAAATCCGTTATTCTTGCAAGCGGAGGGGCTGGACAACTTTACCCTGTAACATCCAACACCTTCCAAAAGAACGGTGACGGTTATGCCATTTCATACAGAGCGGGAGCAAAACTGGTTGATATGGAACAGATACAGTTCCACCCAACAGGAATGGTTGCACCCGAATCCAAAAAGGGAGTTCTTGTAACTGAGGCCGTGAGAGCGGAAGGCGGAAAACTCATAAACAGCGAAGGCGAAAGGTTCATGAGTAAATACGCCCCTGAAAAGATGGAATTGGCCACACGTGACGTTGTCGCACGTTCAATCTATCAGGAAATCATTGAAGGAAGAGGCACTGAAAACGGCGGAGTTTACTTAGACATTTCACACCTTGATGACGACTACATTGATGAAAAGCTTGAAACAATGGTCCTGCAGTTTGAAAATGTCGGTGTTGACATCAAGCATGGACCGATAGAGGTTGCCCCAACCGCACACCACTTCATGGGCGGTTTGAAAATCAACCCTGACGCATCAAGTTCCCTGAAAAACCTATTTGGTGCAGGTGAGGTCTGCGGAGGAGTTCACGGAGCAAACCGTTTAGGTGGTAATGCACTGGCAGATACACAGGTGTTCGGTAAAATCGCCGGTGTGAGCGCATCCGAAGCCGCAAAAGCTACCGAGCTGAAAACAAACGACGAGCAAGTCCAAGAGGAAGCCTCAAGAATCGAATCCCTAATTAAGAAAGGATCAATCAAGCCACAGGAATTCAAGGAAAACATCAAAAACCTGATGTGGGAAAAGGTGGCGATCGTTCGTGAAGAAAAGACCCTGAACGAGGCATTGAAAGAGCTTCAGAAAATGCAGGAAAACCTCGACAAGCTTGACGTTGGCTATAAAAAACAATACAACACTGAACTGATGACAGCGCTTGAAGTAATAAACATGGTCGAAATCTGCATTTTGACCGTAAAATCAGCTATATTGCGTAGGGAAAGCCGTGGAGCACACTTCAGGTCCGATTTCCCAGAAACAATCGATATGTGGAAAAGAAGTATTGTTATAAATAATGAAAAAATAGAATTTGAAGCTAGATAGCTTCTTTTAATTCTTTTATTGCTTTTCTAGCCTTATCATAAATTTCCTGTTCATCCAAAACAGTCAATTTTTTATTTTCCATTAATATTTTACCGTTACAGATGGTAGTGTCCACATTTGAACCATTTGCAGAGTAAATCACGTTGGAACTTAAGGATGAACTGTCGGGAACCATGTTGGCTGAATTGGTATCAATTAGAATGATGTCCGCCTTTTTGCCGACTTCAATTGAACCTATCTCATTTTCCAATCCTAAAGCTTCAGCACCTTTTATTGTGGCCATTGTAATTGCCTCATCTGAAGTCAATACCTTAGGATCAAGGGTTGAAACCTTCTGAAGTAAACTGGCTGTCTTCAACTCTTCAATCAAATCGAGGTTGTTGTTTGAAGAGGCGCCGTCGGTTCCTATTGAAACACAGATGTCATTTTCTATCAATTTTGAAACCGGAGCTATACCTGAAGCCAATTTCATGTTACTACATGGGTTGTGGGAGACCTTGACATCATGCTTTTTGATGATTTCAATTTCCTCGTCGCTTAACCATACACAATGTGCCGCAACGACATCAGGACCCAAAAAGCCTATTTTTTCCAAGTATTCAAATGGTCTAAGACCCCTTTCATCCAGACTGTCATTGATTTCCTTTTCGGTTTCTGAAACGTGTATGTGAATTCCCATGTTATACTCATCGGCCAGTTCACGTACCTTTATTAAAAGGTCTTCTGATGCGGTGTATGGTGAATGCGGACCGAAGAACACCTTGATTCTACCGTCGGCCATTCCATTGCATGACTTGAAAAGCTGTAAGTTCTCTTCAATTTCAGCTTCCCTCCTCTCAGCATCTCCAAAGTCAATCATTCCATAGGATAATACCGCCCTTATGCCAGCGTCCTCCACTGCACGGGCAACATCCTCCATGTAAAAGTACATGTCGGAAAATGTTGTTGTTCCTGACTTTATGAGTTCAACCGCTCCCAAAAGAGCTCCAATATAACAATAATCACCATTAAGATTAGCTTCCATTGGCCAAATGTGGTCATTTAACCAGCTGTCCAAACTTAAATCATCAGCTAATCCTCTAAATAAAGTCATTGATAAATGAGTATGAGTATTAATCAATCCTGGAAGTAAAATTTTTCCTTCCGCATCGATGATCTTATCCACATTGCCCTCATCGATAGTCTCAGCAATTTCAGCGATCAAATCATCTTTAATCAATAAGGATTGTTTTTTGTTTTCAAAATTATTCAGATTTAAAATTAATGCGTTCTTAATCAAAATAGTATTATTCATGATAACACCTTAAAAAAAATAAAAAAAGTTAGCTAAAAACTATTTATAAGTTTTTGATAGCTAATTTAATGTCTTCTGCTTTAACAGTTTTACGTTTTGCGATTTTAGCAACACTGTTAGCTTCTTTAGCAACGTCACGAGCAACTTCTTCTAAGTATGCAGCTAATTCAGCTTTAGCATCTTCACTTACTCTTTCTGCACCAGATTCTTTGATGATTCTAGCAATAGGAGCTTTTGGTATTTCAGACATGTTTTTCACCTCACATAAATTCTGTTAAAACTTATTATTAGATAAGTCAATAATAAGTTAAATAAGATATAAGATGTCCTAATATTTAAATATTTTGCAAAATCGTGCCAATATTTGGAAAAAAAATAATATAATTAATAAAATTATCAAATAAATCTATTAAAAATTATTACTCCCAAAAAAAGTATTTAATAATATGAATTTACATAATATAATAAGAACAAAAAATTGAGTAGATATGATGAAAATTAAAATTGCCATACCATCAAAGGGAAGAATAAGTGAACCTTCAATAAACATTTTAGAAAAGGCAGGTTTAGGTTTAATCGATAAAAACAATAGAAAATTAATTTCAAAAACATTTAACGATGATATAGAGGTAATGTTTGCAAGAGCGTCTGACATTCCGGAATTTGTAAATGACGGTGTAGCCGATATGGGAATAACAGGCGTTGACTTAATACAGGAAAGCGAATCTGATGTTGAGGAACTTCTTGACCTGAGGTTCGGCCAGACAAAACTCGTCCTTGCAGCTCCGGAGGATTCAGACATCAATTGCGTGGAAGACATTACCAATGACATGAAGGTGGCTACAGAATTTCCTGTCCTGACTAAAAAATACCTGAATGAAAAGGGCCTTGACTTGAAGATTGTCAAATTGAGCGGATCAACAGAAGCGGCACCGTTCATCGGAATTGCAGACCTGATTACCGATTTGACAAGCACAGGAACAACCCTGAAGATGAACCATCTTGAAATCATTGACACAATATTGGAAAGCACAATCAAGCTTATAGCAAATCACAAAAGTCTTGAAGAGAAAAGGGAACTGATTGAATCCGTAAGCACAAGCATTAAGGGTGTGCTCGATGCCGACAGAAAGAAACTGATTATGATGAACGTCTATTCCGATGATTTGGATAAGGTTAAGGATGTAATGCCTTCAATGGGAGGTCTGACAATATCTGAAGTGCTGTCCGATAAAAAGACCGTTGCGGTCCAGGCAGTTATTGATGAAAAAGAGGTCTTTGAACTTGTAAACGACCTCAGAAATGCGGGTGCCCATGACATTCTTGTAGTGCCTATTGAAAGGATTATATGATAACAAAAACAAAATATTAAACATAGGCAAAATCACTGATAACATTTACTGTATGACTGAAAAGGGTTGATTAAAATTTTTAAACTGAAAAACATTATTTCAATAAAAGATTTTGAAAGGGAAGATGTAGAATATATTCTCGATGAGGCATCAAAACTGGAAGACATAGCCAAATCCCGCGAAGTCTCAGAAGAACTCAAGGGAAAGATTCTGGGTTTGATGTTTTTTGAACCTTCAACAAGGACAAAAATGTCATTTGAAACCGCAATGAAACGTTTAAATGGACAATGCATAGGTTTTGAAACTACCGGATCAAGTTCCGTTTCAAAAGGCGAAAGCATTGCGGATACTGCCAAGATGTTTGAGGGATACAGTGATGCATTGGTGATTAGACACGAGCTTGAAGGAGTTTCCAAATTCATATCAGACATTGTGGACGTTCCCGTCATTAACGCCGGTGACGGTGCCGGTCAGCATCCGACACAAACATTGTTGGATCTCTACACCATCAAAAACGAAATCGGCGAAATAGACAATTTGAAAATAGCATTAATCGGTGATTTGAAATTCGGTCGTACAGTACACTCACTGGCAAATGCATTGGGACTGTTCAACAACATCACAATATACCTGGTCTCACCGCCGGAACTCAAAATGCCTCAGGAAATCCTTCACGATTTGAACAAGACAAACATCACCTACATTGAAGCTGAAAAAATCGAGGATGTCATCGATGATGTAAATGTGCTGTATGTAACCAGAATCCAAAAAGAGCGCTTTGCAGACATCGAGGAGTATCAAAAAATAAAAGGGGCATATATCGTCAACAAAAAAATGCTAGAAGGAAAGGATTTAATAGTTATGCATCCTTTGCCAAGAATTGATGAGATAAATGGTGATGTGGACAATACTAAATACAACAAGTATTTCACACAGGCTGCAAATGCAGTCCCTGTAAGAATGGCCATTTTAAAAACATTAATTAAAAACAACCCTAAATAGTGTATAAGGCTGTTTCCAATAATACTTCGTCGCATTGAAGTTTGATAATGTTAGTTCTACCTTTTCCACGACCACGTGAAACTGTGTTGGTTGAGATTATTCCTAACAGCTCCAAATCATTGATGAAGTCAAATATTCTTCTATATGTAACCGCATCACTTTTGGACACGTCAGAGTATGCCTCATAAAGTTTTCCTGAAGTGATCTCCTCACCCTGTTTTGTCAATGTCAAGATTGCTTCCAAAAGCCTTTGTTGCTGTAGAGGTAATGTTGATAGAATCTCGCTGACCTTATTGTGCTCTATTCTGTCTTTCGCTCTTCTTACATGGTCGCTTGTTACTTTTTCTGAATCCTCATCAAATGCCAATTCACCAGCATTCTTAAGCAGATCCAAAGCGTATCTTGCGTCACCCTCTTCTTTGGCCGCCATTGCGGAACATAATGGGATTACGTCACTGTCCAAAACGCCATCATTAAATGACAATAGAGCCCTCTCATTTAAAATATCGGATAATTGATTAGCTCCATAAGGTGGAAATACGATTTCCTTATCGTTTAGGCTGCTTGTAACCCTTGAATTAATAAGATTCTTGAAGTCAAGGTAATTACTGATTGACAATACGGATATGTTGTCTGTCCTTGTCAATGTGTATAGGATTCCGTCGCCGTCCTTTTCAAGCAGGATATCAATTTCGTCCAAAATAACAATCAGGTGCAACTTCCTGCCGAATGCGTTTGTCCTGAACAATTCCCTGAAAGCGTTTACAACCTCTGCCTTGGTCCATCCACGGTTTGGGACATCCCTTCCCAGCCTGTTACATAATTCGGCTATAACCTGATATTCGGTTGTATAGTCTGTGCATCTGATATATTCAATTTTGACAAAAACATTCTCATTGTTTGCAGCTTCTATTAACTGTTCACGTGCAAATTTTGATGCTGCTGTTTTTCCTGTTCCTGTTTTACCATATAGCGTTACATTTGATGGGGTCACGTTATCAAGTACGTCAACCCAGTACTTTGCGATTTGTCTTATCTGTTCGTCTCTGTGTACCAATTTATCAGGTAAGAATCTGTGATCCAAAGGTTTCTTATCTTTGAATATTGGGTTTTTTCGACGACTGCCCACAAGACTCTCATCTTCGAAAATATTTGACATGTGTTTCACCTTTGCTGATTTTATGTGTTATCTTAAAAATTATGAAAAATATGATAAGTATAATTTCCAGTGTTAATAGTATAAAACATGTAATAAATAAAGGTTTTTATTACAATTTTGCATTTGAGTAATAAAATTGTTTGAATTGATAGAAATTAATTTTCTTAAAACTCTTAAAATCAAATTATATTCATTGAAAGTATGTAGTAATTAATATAATTGATAGTAAATCATTTATTTTAAAAAATTCATTGAAAAAATCGTTTAAATTTTAAATATGAAATAGTACTATTTCAAATATAAGATAACAATTTCAAGTGTAAAAATCATATGAAAACAGGCATTTTCTTATTCTAAATTGAGATTTGGACATCACTTTTGAAAAAATTATCATGATTCCTCACAAAGACAGAGAGGTCCATTTCAAGTGTAATGTCATTCATGCAAAAGCCGAAAATCGAGAGGTGGATTTCAAGTGTAAAACCGGTCTTTTTAAAGAAGTTTGAAGACAAAAAATTAAAAAGGGATATGATTGCTTAAAAGTGAAAAAGAAGCTCAGATAGAGGGATAAATTTCAAGTGTTTACAGTTGAAATATACCTCTTCAATCTTAATATACCTTCGCTAACGTTTCACTTGCAATACACCCCTCCCTCTCTAGATGAACATGTCGTTCTCATTGGAAGGAGCAGCATTTACTGCAACATTGCCGAATTTCTGATCAATAAGCCAGATGCAATGCAGTTTGGATTTGAAAATTCTCTTGACTGTTCTTATCAGTTCGTTTTTAGTTAACCCATCTTCAAATATCTGTTCTGTGATGACGAACTGCTGAAGAATGTCATTTGATACCTTGAGCTCATAGTCAACCAGGAATTGATTCAAACCAAAGTTAAGTTCCATTATGAATTCCCGTTGAGTGTTTTTGTCGCTTGAAATCATCAGATTCTGATGCTGAGGTGCAACCTGGGTTGCACAGGCAATTACAACACAATCCTTATCCTTTGGCTTTACGACATCCATTATATTATCATTTGGAAATTCAATGATGTAATGAAAATCAGCGTTTTCATCATATTTCATTTCTCTAAGCAAATCCTCTTCAGATAACCATTTCTCTACGTCTTTTTCGATATTCATAATATCATCTTATTAAAATTTATAATAAATTATTTATTTTTTTATTATATATATTAAATTATGATTGAATATAATTATTTGATTAATGACGTATTGACAAAAAATGTGAATGCTCTTGACTCATTTACAATGTTTGCATTTGTCATTTTGGCATTGATATTGTCATTAATGATTGACATTATATTCGCAGAACTTCCAACAAGAATACATCCTGTGGTGATTGTCGGATCAATGATAAGCTTCTTCAAGAACGTTTTAATCAATTTCAAAAGCAGGCTGTCAGGATTATTCGTTGTAATTGGAGTATGTCTGTTGTCAGCTATTATATTATTTATTATTTATTATATTACATCAATAAACATTATTTTGTTGTTTATTGTATTTACAATACTGTTATCATCCACATTTTCGGTAAATATGCTTTTACAGACCGCTGTTGATGTTGAAAATGCATTGAAGGATAACATCGACAAGGCACGTCAACTTGTCTCATATTTGGTGAGCAGAAAAACCGATGAGCTTACGGAAAGCTTCATTGTTTCAGCAGCGATTGAAAGTCTCACTGAAAACATAACAGATTCATATGTTGCACCGGTATTCTATTATTTCATTTTTGCTTTAATTGTGTTGTTCTATCCATTCGATAACTGTTTATATTTCCTGCTATTGGTTCCAATGCTTTACAGGATTTTCAACACACTTGACGCAATGCTTGGCTATAAGACTGATGAGCTGATAAATATCGGGTTTGTTCCGGCAAAGATCGATGATATTTTAAATTACATTCCGGCACGGATTTCTGGAATCTATGTGGTAATGTCAGCCTACATGCTTAAACTGGATGGGAAAAACGCATATAGGATAATGAGAAGGGACGCCAGAAACTGCCCTTCACCAAATTCAGGATATACAATGGCAACCACCGCCGGAGCGCTGAATATCCAACTGATTAAAAAGGAAACCTATATTTTAGGTGATGACAATAAAGATATTACAGCAGATGATATTTCCAAAGCTGTTAAACTGTCAAAACTGACAATCATGTTGTTCACATTAACAATAATTCTATTATTAACATTACTTTATGTGATTTTATGAAGGTAGCAATAATTTCTGTCTCAGACAAGGGTCAAAAAGTGGCTGAAGATTTAAAGGAAAAATTGGATACAGACTCAACAATAATAAAGACAGACCTGTATCATAAAAATGTTAAAAAGTATTTTCCATTATTATTCAGTGAGTATGATGCGATAGTGGCCATAATGGCATCAGGAATCCTAATCAGGTCAATCGCACCGTTGGTCGAGTCAAAAATATCAGACCCTGCAGTCATAAATATCGACGACAATGCGAATTTCGTTATATCCACATTGTCAGGACATCTTGGCGGGGCTAATAAGCTGACACATAAAATTGCTGACTTGATTGGTGCAACACCTGTCATCACAACTTCCACAGACGTAAACAACAAGCTTGGAATCGATGTCATCGCCAAAGATTTATATTTATCAATCGACAATACAAAAGAGATTCTGTTTTTCAATAAGGCCATCCTGGAAGGCAATGAAATATCATTCACAGTAAACCCTAACAAAAATTTCAATTATCTGTTTGATTATCTGAATAATAATACACTTGAAATTAACCTTTCTATAAATTTTTCATCTAAAGTGCCAACTGATGAAATTCATGTTGAGTATGGCGATCATCATCTGACATTGACAGAAAGGAAAATCGTTGTTGGAATCGGCTGCAGGCGTGGTAAGGAGTGTGAAAAGATATATCATGGATTGATCGAATCAATAGGAGACTTGAACATTAACATTTCAAGGGTAAACATGCTTGCATCTGCCGAGATAAAAAAGGACGAGAAAGGAATTCTGGAATTGTCAGAAAAGCTAAGCATACCTGTTGAATTTGTTGAGTTGGACAAGCTGAAACTATTCGAATCCAATGATGTTTCAAAATCAGAGTTCGTGAAATCAAAATTCGGCATATGGGGTGTCTGTGAACCTTCAGCGCTGATAATGGCAGGTTTCGATTCTAAACTGATATACAAAAAAACCTCTTATGATGGTGTTACAATATCAATTGCGGTGGAAAATAAAAATTAAATAATAGAAACTATTTAAATAGCTTCTAATTTTGAAAGAACTTCCCAAATTAAAGTTCTTGCGTGTACTGGAATATTAGGATCGTTACTGATTTCATCCAATTTTCCAAGAACGGTACTTATTTTAACAGATTGGTCTTGTTCCTCATCGTTTAATAAGTCAACGGATTGACTTGCAGCTTCTCTAATGTTACGTGGAACAGTATTATTATCTGAAATGTAGTTAAGTATTTCACATACTTCATTAATCGCATCATTACTCATTATACTCCCTCCAAACTAAAATATTTAAAAATAAGTAAAATAACTATTAAATAATAATATTTAACATTATTTAATTTAAATAGTTTGTGGTAATTCAAATTATTTGTTACGAAAAATATATATTAAATTAAAATGAATTATTATACATGTCAGAAATAAGCAAAACCACAATAAACTTACCTAAAGATTTAAAAAAAGAATTAAAAAAGATGGCAATCGATGAAGATACTTCATTATCCGGATTAATCATTAAAATGATTGAAGAAGGAATGCAATCAAGAAAAAAACCTAATTCAGATGGAGATTAGTCACCATCTTCAACTGAATTTAACATATGAGTAATAAATTGAGTTTTGGCGGTTTCCTCAACAAAAACAGCCAATAGCATAGCTTCTTTTAGACTGTCACTTACACAAATCACACCATGATTTTTTAAAATTAGGACATCCTCATCTCCAAGACCTTCACCGGCGCTTTTTGCAAGTTCGTCAGATCCAGGCTTCTCATATTCTATGTCTGAGAGGTATGGTGATTTTATTGCACCGAATCCTTCCAGCCTTTTAAGCTTCTTGTTTGAAAAGGCAAATCCTGTGGCATACGGTGAGTGGGTGTGAACTATTGCCTGCACATCAGGTCTTCTTTTATAAATCTCCAAATGCATATTGACTTCTGAAGAAGGCTTTCCCTTTGTCAGAACGTTGGCATCCATGTCAACAAGAACGATATCCTCTTGAGACAGGTTATATAAGGATTTCAAGGTTGGTGTAATGGCAACCACTTCTCCAAATCTTGCACTGATGTTGCCTGCCTTGCCTGAAACCAGGCCTTTTTCGTAAACTTCATTTGAAACGTCAATAATCTCAGCAATATTTTTTTTCATCAAATAACCTCATAAGAATTTAAAGTGTCTGTATTTTCCTTTATGAATGATTGGAACTTCAGCAGGAGTCGGATTGATGTTGTAGATTTTCTGGAACTCTGTCTGTGTCTGGAATGTTCCTGAGTTGATCAAGTGGATTCCCTTGAATTTCTTGTAGCTGTTAATGTGAATGTGTCCTGTGTGGAAAATGTCTGGAAGTTCATCAATAACAAGATAATCTTCAAGTTCTGAAGCCAATGGAGTTCTTTCACCATAGATCGGAGCTAAATGTCTTTTCTGTAACATCTCTTCCATTATATCATCGCTTTTCTCATAGGTGAATTCCTTAACAGCCATCACCAGGTCGTCGAAACTGCGTCCGTGATAGATTAGAACGTTGATTCCGTCAAGTGACACAACACCCGGATTTGAGATGAATTCCACATTATCCAGTTCATACAGAGCCTTTGCATACTCTTCCGGAACCGCCGGCTGTGGCTCTGCAACCCTTGATGCGTCGTGGTTTCCAGGAGCGATAATGATTTTGATGTCACTGCGAATGTTGCCTAAGAATCTTGCCGCCTCATTGTACTGCTCGGTAATGTCCTTTATGGCAAGCTCCTTGTCCTGGTTAGGATACACTCCGATACCGTCCACGATATCCCCACCGATGATTAGGTACTTGACGTCTTCGGCAACCCTTCTCTGTTCCTCATCACCGAACTCACAGTTGATCCAGTCGATGAACCTTTGGAAGGCATCCTCGAGGAATGTCAGGCTTCCGATGTGAACGTCGGACAGGAACACTATACCGAAATCCATTTTCTTTTCAGGGATTCTTAAAACGCCCGGATTGATGATTTCCTGACCGAAGGCAAAGCCCCTGTCGTCGCTCTTGTTAGCTATTACACCTACAACCTCATCCCTCACAAGCTTTTCGGCTTCGGCAAAAAGCTCCTCGTTTTTGTTTGAGAACAAGACGGAAATGTTTCCTGTGTCGTCTTCAAACTCGACAATCTTATGGCCGTTTTTACTTGACCTTATTTCACGGACCATCAAAATCAGACTTAAGCTGTCCTGTGAATCGTCAATGTCAGCTATTTTTGTGTAGTTTCTAAGTTCAGGCCTCTTGGACAGGATGTTGGCCAGCTTTTCGTAACGGCTCTTGAAGTAGGCGATTAGGTTTTCAAGTTCCCCGCTTGTGTATGATTTTTTACTTGTGTCCTGGATTATTTTGAAGTCATATTGGACATTGGTCTTCTGCTCGTTTCTTTTGAACTTGATTTTGGTATCTTTAATAGTTTCAGATGCCTCTAAGATTTCCTTGTTGACATAGGTTTCGGTTTTGTCGCTTTCCTTTTTGAAGCTTTCAAGAGAACCGGTCTTTTCACTTTCTTTTGGGGCATCTTTTTGTGGTGTTTTGTCAACTTCAGGCTCCTTTTTTGGAGCTTCCTTTTCAACGGCGGGTTTTACATCGGCCGCCAATGTTTCCTGATTTGAACTTTCGGCTTTTTGTTTGACGCCGAGTATTTCATCAACAGTTTCACCACTGACAGAAACCAAATCCTTTGAGGAAAATTTATCGCTTTTCAGTTTAACTATTAAGTTAGATGCAAAGTTTAAGGGATTTTCTGCATTAACAACTCGTTCGTATGCTTCAGGTGATAGGTTAATTCCTTTTTTTGCAAATTTTAATAGAATCTTATTAGTTGACATATTGATAAAAATTTTATTTTTTTATATTAATAAACTTTGAGAATTTCACACATCAAAAGTTATTTCGGCCCATTGAATTTAGTTATATTTATTATATATTAAACATAAAATTAAACATACTATAATATAATCTTTAATTATAAAAGATTGAGTTTGTGATAAAATGGCGAATAAGATAGTTAGAATTATTTTAATTATAGTATTATTTGTTGTATTTTTTGAATTGGGACTTTTCAGTTCATACACAATCGTTACAGCTGAAGCTCCAAATCCTCAAGCTTTAATTGATATGCAGATATCCAAGGTCACTGAATTTTTCAGTCCTGAAAATGTTAACGAGGCATTGATTAAGGATCCGACTCCGGTCAACATTACAAACAAGAAGGATGTCGGGCTGAAAATGGAGGAGCTGTCGAAGGTTGACGGTGTGAACGTCGATTCAATGAATATAACCACTTATGATGATACTGACAATAAGAATTTAACAGTTAATATTGAAGCTTTAGGTTACGCTTCTCCTAATTCAACTTCCGGCCAAATTGTAATCAGCCAAACTCCTTCATACAAGGTTATTGCCACAGGACAGGCTGAATACAAGGAAAACGGATTGAGAGTTGATGAGAACACCATAACAATAACTTCAATTTTACAATTGTACTAGTGATACCATGATTAATGTAATAGGAATTGGTCAAAATAGGGACAACATGACTCTGGGAGCCATCAGGGCCATTGAGGAGTCAGATGTGATAATAGGCTATAAGAAATACATCGACCAGATTGAAGACCTGATTGAAGATAAGGAAGTCATCAAAAAAGGTATGGGTGATGAGATAGCTAGAGCCGAATTTGCAATCCAAAAAAGTCTTGAGGGCCAAACCGTTTCATTAATAAGTTCCGGAGACCCAGGGGTCTTTGGAATGGCAAACGTGCTGTATCAAATTGTCAGCAAATATGAAGGCGTTGAAATCAAGGTATATCCAGGTGTATCTGCACTGAATTATGCATCAAGCCACCTAGGCGCACCTTTACATGACTTTGCGGCAATCAGCCTAAGCAACATCCTAACCCCAATGTCTGAAATCGAGAAGAAGTTAAGGTATGCGCTTGAGGCCAATATGATAGTTGCAATATACAATCCGATAAGCAAAACACGTAAGGAACCTTTCAGAAGATTCAAACAATGTGTTTTGGAAATCAAGGGTGAGGATGCACTGATAGGCATTGTGGACAGTACCTATGAGCCTCCAAAAGCAACAATAGTCAAGGCCAAGGACCTGACAGAGGACATCGTAAACATGTCCTGCACATTGATTGTCGGAAACGATATAACTTATGTTCAAGATAATAACCTGATTACACCAAGAGGATACGTTATCAGGTCAAAAATTCATCCTTTATCACAAAATCATTATGAAAAGTTCTTGAATGGTGAAGTCCCTCACGGACCAAACCGTGAGTGCGAGTTTTACCCATGCCACTGGGACGGCCAATACTGCGATTTCTGCTATTGTCCATTTTATCCATGTGGAGACTCAGCGACCGGAGGGGAATGGATTAAGGGCAAAGGTGTTTGGAACTGTACAAACTGCCACTGGCTACATGAAAAGGAAACAGTCGAATACTTAAGAGAGCCTTTGCAAAACATTCTCGAAGAGGTTGAGGACTTGAAAACCAAGAAAAAGACCTTATTGAAACTTAGAAAAGCATGCTTATTAAAAACAAATCCAAATGATCTTTAGGGGAATTTGAATTGTCAATTAAAAATCTTTTAATAGAAATGAAAAATATGTCGGAATTAATGGTTGATTTAGCTTATTCAGCTGTTTTATTCAACAGTAAAGCAGCAGCTGAAGAGGTTCTTGCATTGGAAAATGAAGTCAATGCAATGAATTATGAAATCAAAAAAGAATCATTAGTTGCCGCACGATCTTATGAAGATGCGGAAAAACTAACCGCATTGCTTGAAATCGCCGAAGCGGCTGAAAGTATTGCAAACGCAGCTAAAGATTTGGCCGATTTAGTAATAACCGGGTTTAAACCACACCCTGTATTCAAGATGGTTATGGAAGAATCAGATAAAAGTATTGTTAGAGTAAGAATCGAAGAATCTTCAGATTTAGCAAACAATACCTTAGGAGATTTATTATTAGTAAATCGTACAGGTATGAGAGTAATTGCAATCAGAAGAGGTTCATCATGGATTTACGGACCAGATAAACGCACAATGCTTTTACCGGACGATACTTTAATTTTAAAAGGAACAGACGAAGGAGCAGATTTGCTTGAAAAATTGGCTGCCGGAACCTGTTCACTAGAAGACATTCCAGAAGAATTAGAAGACGAAGACTAAAGAGTGATAAAATGATTATGGGTAGTGATATTTGTGAAAGAACAACAGAAGAAGATTCGCAGTCCACTATCTGTAATTTCAACATTTCCTGATTTTGTTGAAGAACACAGTTCTGTAATCAAAGAAAGCCTGATAGCCCTATTGATTTGTGCAATAGGCGATTTATGTGCAGGTATTATTTTGGGTAAGATGACCTTTTTCCTTGAAGCTTTTCCAGGATTACTGGTAATTATCCCTGGAGCCATTGGAATGAGGGGAAACATTTTTGGTTCTTTTGCCTCAAGGCTATCAACAAACCTTCACATTGGTATAATATCTGCAAAATTCGAATTTTCAGAAGAGCTGAACTATAACATATTCTCATCATTTGTTTTGACACTTGTCCTGTCATTGTTTTTAGCAATAATTGCAAAGGCATTATGTATTCTACTGCATCAGCCTTCAATGAGCGTACTCGATTTCATTTTAATCAGCGTAATTGCCGGTGTGATTTCAAACCTGATTATGCTTCCGATAACAATGATTGTATCATTCAAGAGTTTTGAGCACGGATGGGACCCGGATAATATCACAAGTCCAATCATAGCGGCATTCGGTGATCTTTTCACATTGCCGGCAATCATAGCTTCAGTGTTTATCCTACAGGCAATGAAGTTTAACATGATGTTTAAGGATTGTGTTCTCGTTATAATATTAATAGCCGTTGCGGTTAGTTTTGTTTATTGCTACAGGTTATCATATGAAACCAAATCCATCTTAAAGCAATCCACCCCGGTTTTACTCTTGTGTTCCCTTTTGGGAGGAGCGGCCGGAGGAATCTTGAACTCTGCAGTTGAAACATTGCTTACAAATCCGAGCCTGCTTACATTGTTACCTTTATTCTCAGGTGAGTGCGGTAGCCTCATCAGTATTTTGGGTGCAAGATTGTCATCAGGACTTCACTCCGGTTTGGTCGAACCGTTTAAAAAACCGGAAGGGGAAGCTGTTCACAACTTTATAATCAGCTTTATTTTAGCCATTATAGTGTTCCCATTAATAGGCCTTTTGGCTGAAGGTTCTTCCTATGGGCTTGGCGTAACCGGTGTAGGATTTGATAAGATACTTATGATTTCAACATTTGCGGGACTGATTTTGGTTGCAATCATGGTGACTATCGTCTATTACGTGTCAATCACATCATATAACAATAACCTGGACCCGGATAACATCGTGATTCCTATTTCAACAAGTATCACAGACTCAATTTCAAGCCTGATATTGATTTCAGTTTCATTGCTTATATTGGGCGTTTTAATTTAGGGCTATCAATACCATGCCTTCATCGTCAATTTGCATTCGTTGGTCCTGAAGTAATCGTAGTTCAGGAATTTCTCATCGAAATCCTTTGGCACAGACACCAGCACGGCTCTTGCATGAGGCTTGTCGAGATGAATGAACACAACGGCACTGTCATCCGTGAAATCAATTTTGTCATTTAAGTAAATCTTGTTGGAGTGGGCCGTTTGCCAATTCTGAGCTTCCTCTTCACTTGTAGTGCCGACAATGTATTTTAGATGATACACTTCATCGTTGTCCACCAACAGATAGTAATCAGATTTCCGTAGATTGCCTGGAAACACCTTGAAGTAATTGCAGCTATGTTTATCCTGTGCATGATGCTTATTGCATTTTCCATCATTTTGAAAGTCTATGAGAGCATAGCCCTTGTAAAAGTCACATTTCACCAGTCTGTTGGTTGAAAAGATTACATTTCCCTCATCACTGTCACCTATTTTTACACTTGAAATGGTACTCTCTTGCGGGATCAATTCAATCGAAGATTTGATTTTCGAGCCCAGCAATTTTTCATATACCATATCCTCATAATTTTCGCCCAAGGCTATCAGTTTGGCATAGGAGACGCTGTTGGGAATTGTCTGTCCATCAACATTCACGATTGCAAGTCCTGGAGTTCCCTTTACATATTCATTCCAATTATTCGGAATTCCTGGATTGTTTATTAAATAGTCAAGGGTTTCAGAGGCTAGCTTTTCCATATTATTGATTTCCTGTGTCTTCATGACTTTTTCAGTGGAATTTTCAACCGAAGTGAGGATGACTCCAAAAATCATCACAATCACTATCAGGATTATTCCGATTTCAATCAGTCGCATTGCCATAGTCACTCAACCCGTATTTTTTTCTGTGTGATGAATCCAAAATCAGGCTGTCCCAGTCGTTTGGGTCAATCTTCTCGCCGTTGTAATGATCTGCAAAGACAACATGGTCCGAACATGACAGCGATTCATTGCCCAATGGCGTATGAGTCTGTATGAATACTTCCATTCCATAATGTGGGCACTTGCCCTTGCCCTCCAGCCTGCACAAGTAGCAGCTTCCGTCAGCGCTTTCATGAAAATATCCTGTATCCAGACAGTCATCCAATACCCCCGGGTCGCCGTGATGAACATAAGGGTCATATGGGCATTTCTTGATTGTCATAGGTGCGGTTGCCTCAATATATGATTCCGGAGAATCCAAATCGTGCAGAAGCATATAGGCGGACAGTGCTGTTTTGTAGTGTATCTTATCGTCATAGGCCATAACCCCTGAAACTATTGTCAGCTTGGCTATTGGCAACGGATCTCTCAAACCCTCTATCGTTGCATTTCTCTCAATGATTTGTGAAAATCTCTCATCGTCCTTTTCACCGTTCAGCTTCACCCTAAAGAGAACCTTCCATGGCGAATCGCTTGCCTCGACTGAGAGGACTTCAGATGACAGGTCAACGTCATATTTATCCTCGAATTCATCGTTTTTCATGTTCAAATGTTTATCTAGATTTTTTTTGATTTGGCCTTCGCTGTCATGAACCGGCAGTCCATTGTACACTTTCTCTGTTGCTTCGGCTATCGATTCCCTTCCCAGCACCTCCAAATTTGTTGAATAGTCATCAATGATGTATTTGAAGTTGTCATTGGCTTGTGATTCAATGTTTTGATTTTGGATATAATTTATTGAACTTAAAACAAAAATGCACATCAACAGCAACATTAAAATTAAAATGCCGGTAGTGCCTACAATTATATTGCCTTTCGAGTCTGGTTTTCTCAGTTTCATTCTTAAAGGTTTGCCGTGGAATTTATAAATCGCTTTTTGAAGTGCGACTATATGATTTTGTGTAAAAGTGTAATAATTTTTTGCAGATTTCGTAAAAATAGTAATAAAAAAAATACCTATTTATATTATTGAAGATAAATTATACTTATTGAAAATTATAGGAGGCATTACATGTCCGATACTGTAAGAACATGGCGTCATATACAACAGAGATATAATCTTATAGGTTCCAAATGTAACACCTGTGGTGAAGTATTCTTCCCATCTCGTGTTGTTTGTCCTAACTGTAGGAGAAAAGGAGACCTTGAACCTTTCCAATTTTCAGGAAAAGGAAAAATATACACTTATTCAGTAATCAGATCAGCACCTGATGACTTTAAAAAATCAGCTCCATATGCTGTAGCTGTCATCGAACTTGAAGAAGGTGCAAAATTAACCACACAACTAGTCGATTGCGATGTGGATTCACTTGAAATCGGCGACGATGTTGAAATGGTATTTAGAAGAGTTAGAGAGGATGGAGAAGACGGAGTAATCTCATATGGATACAAATTCAAAGTTATCAAGTAATACCGGTGTAATTCTCGTCAGCCACGGCAGTACCTTGCCCTACGCTGAAGAGGTGTTCACTGAAATAAAACAGAAATTTATCAAAAAGACTGGTCTTGCGGCTGAAATAGGATACATGAAAGTTTCAGAGCCTACTATTGCTGGTGCTGTAGACATTCTAAAAGAGGAAATTGATGATTTGGATAAAATCATCGCTCTTCCTGTATTTTTAGCTCCAGGAATTCACACCAACATCGACATTCCGCAATTGTTAGGTCTTGAACCTTTGGAGGAAGATCCGAGATGTCCCGACGGTAACTATCCGCCTGAACATTATTTGTCAATAGCTCCCGATGTCGATTTTGACGGCGAAATTGAACTTTTAAGTTCAATCGGCCCGAGGGATGAGCTTTTGGATATCATAGATAAAAGGATTCAAGAGGCATTGGCCGAATCCAAATTAGGCGACGATGCAAAAACCGGAATTTTGCTTGTAACCCACGGTTCCAGATTGAATTACAACAAGGAATTCGCAACCGCATTATACAATAAGTTTGAAAAGACCTGCGAATTGCCTTCAAGCTTTGGATTTATGGAATTGTGCGGACCAAGCATTCCTGAATCAATTAACAAACTTGTCGATGAGAACGGACTGGAAAGGCTTGTTGTCATACCTGTCTTCATTGCTCCTGGAATGCACACAACCCATGATATTCCACACATCCTAGGATTTTTGGATGACCATGAACATGAGCATTCACATTCACATGACCATGGCGACCACGACCATGTGCATGACTTGACTCCGGTCGAGTTCGATGGAGAGATATTATATCCGGAGCCTATCAAAGCGGACGATATCCTAATAGACATTTTAGCTAAAATGATTGATGGAAAATGATTGTTTTTCCATATATTTTTTTGAAAAATTTTTTAATCAAGATAACTTAATAGAATTTAACTTAAAATTTAATAATGGTTGATATTTATGTCAGATAAAACAGGAATATTATTATTGTCACACGGTTCAAGATTGGACGATGGTGAGGAAGTAATTAAGGCTTATAAGGAAATGTATGCAGAAGAGTTTCCGGACATGCCGGTGGAATATGGTTTCATGGAAATCAGAAAACCGGGAATCCCTGAAACAATCAAGAAATTAACAGAAGAAAACGATTTGGAAAAAATCATCGTTGTACCGGTCTTTGTCGCACATGGATTACATACAAAAAGGGACATTCCAGGAATGCTTGGCATTGAAAGCGATTTTGAGTCAGAAGAAGGTCATCATCACCACCATCATGACCACGATGACCACGACCATGGACACAGTCACGGACATCATCATCACCACCATCACGACCACGATGAAGAGCCTGTCAAATTCGATGGCGAAATCGTTCTAACAGATCCTTTGGGAATCGACAAAAGAATGTATGAAATCATCAAGGACAGAGTTTCAGAACACTTATAGTTCTGAAATTCACTTACTTTTTTTGAATTTTTGAGGTTATTTTGGAAAAAAACTATTGATATACTTTTGAGCGATCTTCAATTCGTCCAATATAAATGCAATTGTTGTCTACTCTAAAACAGATTCTATAATTTCCTTTTCTTGCTCTTTTGTATTTTGGATATTTTTTTACTTTTTTATAATCGCTGTCTTCAGGATTGTTTAATATTTCTTCTAATTTTTCACGAATCAATTTATAAGCTATTGGATTTTTCTTTTTATAGTATTTCAATTGTTTTAAAGCAGAACGTTTAAATTCAAGTTCCATATTAATCATCTAGGTATGTGTCAAGTTCATCTAATGAAGAAAAGTGAACTCCTTCACCATTTGCAAATTCTTTATCTGCTTCAATTAAGTCTTTGATTCCTTGATATTCTTCATACTCATCTAATAATTTAGAGATAATATCATTGAAAGAATCATTTTTGTGTCCAATGTCTGCTAATCTTTCATGATTAATTAAACTGACTCTGATAGATTTGGTTTCCATTTTATATCACCTAATAATATATGTGTAGTTTAAGTATATATAGTTTACAATGTATACTTAGTATACATAATCAACAATATTAATTCAAGGTTGTCTATTTTTGAACATGTTATCTTCATTAATTATTAGTTTACTGCCGTTCATAATTAATTTTCCACAGTCAACTCAATAGGTTTATAATTTATCATTTTTTGATATTTTCCAATATCATATTCCGTTTTTCTAAAGACTTATTTATTTTAAAATTTATACTAATATTCATGACCTTGAAAGTCTCAGACATCGGTGAAAAGGAACTGGTTAGATATATTATTTCCAATTCCAAAGATATCACACCGGATGACACCGCAATAACCAATTTCAACGATACAAACCTGATTTCCACATGTGACATGCTAATCCAGTCAAGGCATTTTCCAAAGAACATGACATATTTTGACATGGGATTCAAGGCAGTCACAGTCAATGTTAGTGATCTTGCGGCCATGGGAGCCGAACCTTTAGGTTTCTTACTTGCAATAGCTATTCCTAAGGATTTAAGATTGGATGACTTTAAAGAAATCATTGATGGGGTTTTGAAGGCTTGCGATTACTATTCAATTCCATTGATTGGCGGAGACACCAATGAGGCGTCCGAAATTATCATTAACGGAACGGCATTAGGTTTGAGTGATAGCCCGTTAATGAAGGATACCTATCACAAAGGCGATTTGATAGCCGTCACCGGCGATATCGGCCTTGCAGCATTAGGCTTTGAACTGGACACTTGGGATAATGTTTATGTCAAACATGCCTTAAGGCCAGAGGCAAAGATTAAGGAAGGATTAATACTAAAGGATTATGCGACATCCGCAACGGACATCACCGATGGGCTTGCAAGCGAACTGTATGAGATTAAAAAGGACGATTATGGCTTCATGATTTATGAGGAGATGCTGAACGTTTCCGATGAGTACAAGCAATTGGCCGACAAATTGGGCCTTGATTATCTGGATTTGATTCTTCATGTCGGCGAGGACTTTGAGCTGTTGTTTACAATATCAAGGGAGAATCTGGAGAAATTGCCGATTGACTGCATCGTGATTGGTGAGGTAAACGATTCCGATGTCATTGAGCTTACATTGGAAAACGGCTTTGTTGAAAGAATTAAGAATGAGGGTTATGAGCATTATGTTAGTGAGTAGTGATTTGTACAAGAAAAGTTCCAAGACTCAAAAGATTCGCTGTGAGATTTGCGCAAACTATTGCAAGATAGCCGACGGCAATGTGGGAATTTGCTGTCAGCACAAGAACATCAACGGCGAGCTGTTTGACGAGTCATATGGTATTGTCTCATCACTTTCGCCTGATCCCGTCGAGAAGAAGCCATTGAATCATTTCCTGCCGGGCACTTTCACATATTCGATAGGCGGTTTTGGATGCAACATGGCCTGTTTGCATTGCCAGAACTATATGATATCACAGGAATATGACAAGTATTCAAGAGGCATTAAGATAACACCAGAAGCGATTGTGGAAAATGCACTTAAATTCAATTGCAAGTCAATTGCTTGGACCTATAATGAACCTACCATACACTTGCCTTTCAACAAGAAAACTTCCCTGTTGGCAAGGCAGAAAAACCTCAAGGTTATTTACGTCACAAACGGATACTTCTCCGACAAGTCCATTGAGGAGGTGTTGGGTTTTGTCGACGCCTTCAATATTGACCTCAAGTCAATGTCAGCCGATTTTTACAAAAAGGTCTGCCGGGCGGATTTGGATGTAGTTCTGAATAACATAAAAAGGGTCTATGATGAGGGCAAGCACCTTGAAATAACAAATTTGATAATCAATGATTATAACGATTCAATTTCCCAAATTTCTGCCTTATGCGATTTTGTACTTGAGGAATTGGGTCCTGAAGTGCCGCTGCATTTCTCAAGGGCATTCCCATACTATAAAATGAATGACATTGAGCCGACAAGGGCTGAAATACTCTATAAGGCAAGGGAGATAGCCAAGGATAAAGGAATCAAAAATGTTCATTTAGGAAACATTTAAAAATAATTCTAAATCAATATAACTTTTTTTTCATTTTAATATTTTTTAGAAAAAATTTTATATAAAATAATATAATATTTAAAATTATATGAAATTTACAAAGAATGAAGTAAGGGATTTAATCATTGCATTCATTGTACTTTCAGTCGCTTTTGCAATATCAAGTGTAAGACTAGATGTCCATCAATTCGTTTCAATTTTACCGATTGTCATGGTGGGTGTAGCCTTAGGGTCTATAGTGCATGAGCTTGGACAGAAATACATTGCAGCAAAATATGGTTATGAAGCCGAATTTAAAGCATGGCCCCTTGGATTATTAATATCACTTGCATCATCATTTATCGGAATCGTATTTGCAATGCCGGGTTCAGTTTTTACTAATGATGACAATATGGATGATGAGATAAATGGCAGAATCGCAATTGCCGGACCGATGGCTAATATGGCTCTTGCAATCCTATTCATAGTAATTGCAGCTTTAATATTTCCTTTAAAAGCATACTCTAATGTTTTTACATTAATATATTTAATTTGCACTGTAGGATTCTCTGTTAATAGTTTTTTAGCTACATTTAACTTATTTCCCCTTTACACATTAGATGGAACAAAAATTATGAAGTGGGATCCTAAAATCTGGATTATTATATTCGCAATATCTGGAATAATGCTTTTGTCATCCATAACAATCGGTGCGGAAAAGATGGTTCAATTCATCATTATGAGAAGTTAGATGCCCCATCATTATTTAACTGTAGATTTTTTTAAGCTAATTTTTTTAGATTTGATTTAAATGTGAAATAATCAGAGAATCATATAATTAAAAATGTTAGAAATATGTTTCATACATTATTATTGAATCTAAATCGATAGGCATATAAATAGTAATTTATTCAACATTGATGAAAAACAAAAATGATGAACCATGTTTACACTTAATAAAAAAATGAAAAATATCTTAAAGAGAATGCCAAATCATCAGAGATAGATGTACATTGCCATTTGAAAAATTAGCATGTTAAAAACAATATTAAAAATAAATAAAAAAACAAGTAATTAAAATAACAGTCACCCCAGTAACCGTTAGTTTAATTATCTAAAAAATTAATATAAACTACCCTTCGACCATGATGAGCTTGCCCGTCGACGGATCCTTATAAACCTTACCCATCTCGGTATAACCCTGACCTGAACTGTTACTGGTATCCGGAGCCTCATCCAACTGAGTGCCCTGATCAATCTCAGTAGTCTTCTGCTGCATCTGCTCCTGAATATTCTCACTTGGATCAATCATCGCCTGCATATTCCAGGAAATAATAACAAAAACCAGAAAACCAACAGCAATAACCAGCATAGCATCCACCAAGTTGGATGTTCCGGCCATCGGATCTTCCTCAACACGCTCACGCCTACGCTGTCTGCTTCTAACCATGGTATCTACTCCATATAGTCAAGCACCGCATCAGACAATGCATCCAAATCAGCCAAAGCCTTATCACACCACTGCTTTCGAATCTTACCCAATACATAGCATAATGCACCGGAACCGATACCCACAATGGTTGTGTTAAAAGCAATTGTCAGGGATGATGCCAAAGTGTTAATGTCACCAGCACCCAAAGCCGCAAGACCGGGACCCATAGGAATCAATGTACCCATCAAACCCAATGTCGGCCCTACACGGGTGATGACATCAGTCTTGTTCAAGGTCTTGTCAACACGCTCCTCTTCAACCTCAACGAGTCTTCTTGCCAAAGCCTCACGTGAGGACTTTTTCATGGTTGAAGAGTTGGCAATCTCAGAGAGCATAACCTTCTGATTTGAGGGAATATTACTGTTTTTGATAATACTTTTAACCTCATCAATGGATGAGGCATTGTTAATCGCCCACATCATGTCACGAGTATCCCGGACTTTATGATTTTTGTTTTTAAAGTACTCGGCAATCACCTCCCCTAACAGGAACAATGAAAGAACCACAATAATCAAAAGAATAATCAATACAGGTATGGAGAGGCTCTGTGAGATAATGTTCATCGCATCCGCAACGAAAGTGCCGCCAAAAAAAAAGAAAGCATTAATAAAAAAACCTCCATATTAATAGAAAAAAGAAACGATAAGGAAAATTTTTCCCCTTATCTGATTACTACTTTGATTTTTTTAGTGACTGTCTTGTAGGTTTCCGCCACCTTTGTTATTTGATAGTTGCGACACTATCCTTTCGCCAAACCCTATCTTTTTAGACACAACCTAATATGTTACAACACTAATCAATCTTTAAACATATAGTTAAAATTAATTTAACCCATTTATAATAATGAAAATGTCTTTATAGGAATATAAATGACATTATCATCTTTTGTTATGACCTCAGTTGTATTGGAGATTATTATTCCATAATCGGAACCATACTTGTTAATCGCTTTTGTGATTTGTCTTTTAGTTTTTTCCCCAAGACCGACTTCAATAGGTATCGGATTTTCAAATCCTTTTTTAATTAGAAAATCTACCGTATTTTTACCATAATCGAAAAAAACATCAAATTTAAAATAATTTTCATTATTCATTGCATTAAACAATGCTGATGCTACAAGATTTTCAACCAATATTCCCTCATAATCTTCCTTTTTCATTGAAGAAAAACCGAAGTGAAAATTTATGGCATGCCTAATGCTTGAATTAGCAAAATAATAATTCCATGATTTTTTCACACGACCTCCAGGACTGACATAAGGTTCATAATGAAATATCAACTGTGTTTTTTCCAATAGTCTAAGCAACGAATTAACTGTACTTTTATTTGTATTTGCACTTTGGGCCAATGTGGCCTGGGATACCTCTCCGGGAAATTTTTGCGCTAAAAACTGCAATAAACGAAGGGAATGGTCTTCACTATCTTTCGTGATGTTTCTTATTGTTCCCAAATCTTTTGTAACTATGGTATCCACAGATTCATAGAGTTTTTCACAGGCTTTCCTTTCTGTTTTTTCATGCATTACAGATGGAAATCCTCCAAATTTAAAATATTTATCCCAATCATTAGAGGTATAATTTTTAAGACCCATTAAATCCATATTTATTTTCTGCTCCAGTTCACAGGATTTGTCAATTTCAGATGTAAAAAGCAGATTGAACAATTCATTTGAAATGCTTCCAGTATCATAATTATATTTTAATTTCAAATGCTGTGAATAATTTAATGGAA
Organism: Methanobrevibacter thaueri; assembly: GCF_003111625.1. Lineage (NCBI taxonomy): Archaea > Methanobacteriati > Methanobacteriota > Methanobacteria > Methanobacteriales > Methanobacteriaceae > Methanobrevibacter > Methanobrevibacter thaueri. The sequence continues at coordinate 47,196 of NZ_MZGS01000029.1, forward strand.
AAATAGAATTTCTTATCATTCTTCTTTTAGCTTCATTTTCATATTCTAATTTTAAAGCTGATGATCCGGTGAAAATCATGAATATTTTTTTACTTTGATCATATATTATTTTTCCCGCCATTGACCAATCCTTATCAAAGTGAGCCTCATCAATTAAAAGAAATAATTCCTTATTAATAGTTCTTGGAGTTAAATGATGAAATTCATCCAGATAAAACTCTATCGTGTCTAAAATATCGCATTTTGTTATTTTATTGATTTGGTCGCATGATATATACAAGATTTGATTTTGATTAATGTTTTTTGTTTTTAACAGATATTCATAGACTTGATATAAAATTGTTGTTTTTCCAACACCCCTCAATCCCGGCAAAACAATAAAACGATTAATATTGTCCCCCTCTAAAAAATCATCAATGACTTTGGTTATATCTTTAAAGTCATTTCTATGGTTAAATGCTTCATTATGGTAACTTAATTCTTCATCTAATATCAAGGGCATTTCAGTTGTTTGCTTTTGAAGGTAATTTCGCATTGAATTTTTTTCATCAGAATTCATAAATTTTATCCTCCCACAAATTAATTATAAATTATTAATTATTATATTGGTCGTTCATATATAAATATATGATTAATATAATAATCGATAATATATAAATGATTGATTATTTTAATATTTGATCTTAAAGAAAATCGTAAAGATAATATCTTTATATTCATCAAAGACATCTAAACCGGAATTGTTAATTAACCAATCACCAATTGTATTTTCATTATAATCGTTAATTTCGTTTGTCATGTGGTCTGTAAATACTTCAATTTTCTTTTGAAGAGACATCATAACCATATCATTCTTTTGAGGCTCATTTTCAAGATATTCTTTGAATTTGTCTCTAAAATCATCAACACTGTTGAGATCTTCATTCCTCATTTGTTCTCGAAAATCCTTGATTAAAGTTTCAAATGGAATAGTGATGAAATTTGCATTGTTATATATCATAATCCCCATAGGCGGATTTTTAGACAACATGAACAACTTATTAACCCCTTCATATGTTTTATTTCCATTTACTGTAACAACACTATCAGCAGCCATTGCAACTGCACTTGGAGTCATAATCAGCACTTCCGAAGTCATATGAATAACACCTCCATTTATATTAATAACTAGCATTGAATATGTTTTTTGACAATTATTAACATTGCCAAACTGCGACTAGGCACAAAAACACAAATATGCTCATATCACATGATGAAAAAACATGAATCCCAAAAAACAAATACAAATAAATAAAAAAACAAGTAATTAAAATAACAGTCACCCCGGTAACCGTTAGTTTAATTATAGAAAAAATTAATATAAACTATCCTTCGACCATGATGAGCTTGCCCGTCGATGGATCCTTATAAACCTTACCCATCTCGGTATAACCCTGACCTGAACTGTTGCTGGTATCCGGAGCCTCATCCAACTGAGTGCCCTGATCAATTTCAGTGGTTTTCTGCTGCATCTGCTCCTGAATATTCTCGCTTGGATCAATCATCGCCTGCATATTCCATGAGATAATGACAAAAACCAGAAACCCAACAGCAATAACCAGCATCGCATCCACCAGGTTGGATGTTCCGGCCATCGGATCTTCCTCAACACGCTCACGTCTACGCTGTCTGCTTCTAACCATGGTATCTACTCCATATAGTCAAGCACCGCATCAGACAATGCATCCAAATCAGCCAAGGCCTTATCGCACCACTGCTTTCTGATTTTTCCAAGCACATAGCATAATGCACCGGAACCGATACCCACAATGGTTGTGTTAAAAGCAATTGTCAGGGATGATGCCAAAGTGTTAATGTCACCAGCACCCAAAGCCGCAAGACCGGGACCCATAGGAATCAAAGTACCCATCAAACCCAAAGTCGGCCCTACACGGGTGATGACATCAGTCTTGTTCAAAGTCTTATCCACACGCTCCTCTTCAACCTCAACGAGTCTACGGGCTAGAGCCTCACGTGAGGATTTTTTCATGGTTGAAGAGTTAGCAATCTCTGAGAGTATAACCTTCTGATTTGAGGGAATATTACTGTTTTTGATAATACTTTTAACCTCATCAATGGATGGGGCATTGTTAATCGCCCACATCATATCACGAGTATCCCTGACTTTATGATTTTTGTTTTTAAAGTACTCGGCAATCACCTCACCCAATAAAAAGAGTGAAAGAACCACAATAATCAAAAGAATAATCAATACCGGTATTGACAGGCTCTGTGAGATAATGTTCATCGCATCTGCAATGAAAGTGTCACCAAAAAAAGAAAGCATTAATAAAAAACCTCCTATTAATAAAAAAAAGAGGGGAAAACCCCTCGATTTATTTTTCGTGTTTAAATTTTTTCATTTAGCATATAAAAAAACCAGACATGGAATATGTCCAGCATTTTTAAGGAGAAAAACATATCCAATTCAACAGTCCCAGATTCCACTTATGGGAATCCGGGGGAAAGACCAAAACTAATCTTTCTCTCTACAATATTTAAATTTCATCACCATCATCATCTTTGCGTTTCCTGTAAGCATAACCACAAAGGACAATGCAGGAAAACAACACGACAGCTAGAACAAATTTCCAATTACTATCATCTATATTAATAACTTTTTTTACTTCGTATGCATTAACAGATTCCGGAACCTCACCAGATTCAGAACCACCTTCAACAGACTCAGAATCACCACTAGCAGCAGCCTCAACACCAATAGACGGAGAAGTTCCAGTGTTGCTTTGAACTGTGGAAACATCACCTTCCACTTCACCTTCACGACCATTCAAATCAGAACCACCATGACCACTGGAACCATGACCATTACCTGACCCCTGACCGTTACCGGTACCGGTACCATAACCGTTACCAGCATTGGAATTTCCACTACCAGTAAACCTTTTAATCATATCAGCAATGCTTGGAGCCTTAGGATTAGGATTGTCAATCGCCTCACCAGCCTCATAACCCGGATCATGGTCACGATTAGAAGACGAATAACCCTCCGCTATAGGAGTATTCCAAGAAATGGACTTCTTGATTTCCGCCGAAATCTTAGCGGTAATAGTGGTAATCGATGACGCCACATCAAAAGTCGCAACCGCCTGATTGTCAATGAACTTAACAGTCTGAGTGTATCTGCCGGCAGTGAAAGTCACATCAAAAGCCGGAATCTCAGAGAGAAACTCACCGGTACGCATATTCTGCAATCTCAAACGATAAGATGAATCACCAATACGATCAAGGACAAGATTCACAAAACCTTCCTGATAGTGTGTTGCACCGCTTGTCAACCAATGATATGAATCAGACCCGTCCATCAGGTTGTAGCCATAACCGTCACAACCACTTTGGATAGGAGTGCTTGTCTTACGTGATTCCCATGCACGATGCTCAACAAGAACACAAACATTGTTTTCAATATGAACCTCACCATGGAAATTGCTTGCAAGCTCAAACACCTGAATAGCATTATCATACTGAGCATACAAATCGGTTGTATGGCGGAAATTATAGAACAAGTCATATTCACGACCGCTTTCCGGCTCACCTTCATGAGAGTGAATCTTCCAAATCAGATTGCTCAACACTTCAACATCCTCACTGTAACCGTTGAAGTTGATACCCATAAAACAGCCTTCAATACGATTATGAGTAACATTCAAACCAATATACCTGCCTGACAGATATATTGCATCACCAATGCCCTCATAAATAACATTATTGTCAACAAGAGTATTCTTATTGGTATTTTTAAAATACAATCCGAAATAACCGTAATTGATGGTATTGTTGACTATCCTCGTATTTTCATTACCATCCAAAAGGATATTATTGGCCTCAGAGAAATACGGATCAACACCATTATTCTCAAGCAAAGAATTGCTGATGACAGTACCACTTGTACCTTTAAGATAAACTCCGTTTTTAGTACTGTTCACAACACTTACCCTGTCGATTACAGTATCCTTTGAACCGGTAACCTGAATTCCATTAGTGGAATTGACGATTTGAGTATCCTTAACGACAACATTCTCACCATTACTAATCGCCACACCATTATCACCGGATATGATGGAATTTATTATCTTCACATTGCTTGCGCTGTTGATTAAAACCCCATCAGCACCATTTTCAATAGTGAACCCGTTGATGGTAGTGTTATCGGCATTGATTGTGAAAACCGGCTGAACACTGTTTCCCACCAACCTTGTGTTCACATTAGTGATAATGTTTAAAGGCTTGTTGATGGTGAAATTGGCACCATACAATACCGGATAATCGAAAACAAATTTGGAATAGGGTTCCGCATTATCCAACAACTCCTGAATCATCTGAATCAAAGTGGAATTGACCCTATCATTAACATTAATGGCATCAGTGATGTTGAAAGTCAATGAAGTGACCCTGCCGTAATTATTTGACAGGTCAACAGCAACAGCATTCAACACAGTATACGATTCAATGTCAACAGGTTCAATATACATTCTTCTGGTGGAACTGTTCATTGGATTGGAACCGTCAACAGTATAGTAAATAATGTATTCGTCAGAATCATCACGGGAAGACAATGTTACAGTCTGAGTGGATGGGAAAACACCACCTGAAGTTACAGTATTGTTGATGTATGCAGTTACCGGAGCAGGAGGAGTAATGTCATATGAAACAACTTCAATGGTAGTGTTACGAGCAAGATTAACACCATCATGCTCAACCACCAACTCCACACGATACCTGCCAGGTTCTCCATACATGTGTTGCGGATTCTGCTCAGTTGAATAATAACCATCACCAAAAGACCAGAAATAACTGTTATTGCCCTTAGTCGACAAATCAGTAAACTGGATAGTACGTTCAGTTCCATCAACATGACTATAAGTGAATTCAGCAGCAATATCATTAAAAGCATAAATTCCCTGAATGGTAGTTACAATTAAAGTGCCATCATCCGTAAGAGTTGGACTGGAAACACTGAAAGCACCACCATACTTGGAAGGAATACTATAACTCCACAACAACTCACCATCCAAAGATATTGCATACACAGTACTGTTACCAGACAAATAAATCACTGAATCATTACTGATTAATGGAGAGCTTAATGAAAGACTAGTGGTTTTCAAAGCTTTAAACCATAATTGATTACCATCACTTGCATTAAGCGCATACAAACCAGAAGTCCCAGACACATATAAAACACCATTATATACAGTTGGAGTTCCAGAAGCCCCTGAAACACGTTTATGCCAAGCATGAGTACCATTAAAATAATAAGCAGAAACTGCATAATGATCCACAATATAAATAAACTTATCATCACGACTCAATGAAGCATAATAACCAGAACCAACAACAAAATTGGCAGGATTACCACTTATCACATTAAGGGCCTCTTCATCACCAATAGTCAAATATACTCCAAATTTTAACGATCCATCAACATTAACACCAAATAAATAATTACTTTTAGAAATTAAATAAACAGCACCATCATCACCAATAATCGGAGTATGTGCAATCAATGCAGGAAACTTAGATGACCACAACAATTTCATGTCCTTAAATGCAAATAAAGTAGAGTAAGTATCATCACCACTAATCACATACAATGTATCATTATAACCAAAAATCGGACTGGAACCCGTATTATAATCACCTAAAACATATTTCCAAACCAACTGCCCTTCTGGAGATAAACAATACAAAGTACTGTTCAGCCAATTGACAAAATAAATATTACCATCATTACCAATTGTAGGAGTACAGATAATTTTACTGGTTGTTCCAAACCTCCAGATAACTAATCCCTGACTGTTTAAACAATATAAGTAACCATCATCACCTGAAATAAAAATATGGCCCTCACTATCAACAACAGCAGAACCACTACTTATAAAATTTTCCAATGACCATTTAGAAATATTATTTAAAGGACCAGAATAATTGGTTACACCAGAATTATTAATATCCCCCTGATATTTACCCCAAACAGCACCAGAACTTGTTGTGTTAACTTCTTTTAAATAAGTAGTTGAAAAATCATAATTATAAGTATATATCCTAAAAGGATATGATTTTAAAATATTTTCAGTGCCAGTCCAAAAATAATATGGCCATCTCGCACGAAGATTAGACACTTCTTCAATGAAAAAAGGATGAGTATAAACAATTTTAGAATTACTATCAACAGGATTTGTCCCATCTAAAGTATAATAAATAGAATTATATCCTGTTTCTCCACCAACACTTGAAAATAAAATAAAACAGTGATTTCGTGTAACTGAAAGATCATTAACCTGAATTATAGAATCTTCAATCATATAAAAATTACCTAATGAATCTAAAGCAACATAATGAACAACAGTTGTCTCATTAATAGTGAACGGACCTGTGTAAACCTTACGGGTTGAACTATATCCTGCATCACTACCATCCAAAGTGTAAAAAATAATCGCTTCAGAATCATTACACTCAATAACAACTTCCATTGTATCCTTAAACGAAGTGGATGGAGTAATATAACTTATTTTTAAAGTATCATTAGCAACCCACTTAGAATAAGTATTTTCATATGTTTTACCGTTCACGGTCAGGTAAATTGTTTCATTAGCAATATTAAATGTGACTTGACGAGTGTCCAATTCTATAGATAAAAACTGATTAATGAATTGAATATTCATTTCACTAACATCACTTGTCAGATATCCCCAACTAAACAAGTATTCTTTAAATCCATTTTCAATAAATATCTCAAATTCAACATTATTAAATTTGAATTCATAAAATTTAGAAGGTAAGTTACCTAATTGACTTATATCCTCGCCAAGATTATTATGATTTAAATCAATTGTTAAATTATAGTAAGTGACACCACGAATCCAGTAGTGATAATCCAAATCATGTTTTGTGATGTTTAAAACTATCCATGAATCCATACCTGAGCTAGCATCACTGATTTGTAAAACATCAAAATAATCATCAGGAACAATTAAACCACAATTAAAACTAGGATTATTCAAACCCCACCAATTATTGGAATAATCAATAACATCATTTGAATAGACTAAACCAAACCTATTGTTTGAATGGATTTCATTGAAATTAATATTAGATTCACCTCCACTAACATTAACACCAATACCATTACCATATATACTGTTACCTGTTAGGTTTAACTCACCAGCATTTTGAGTAACTGCAATATCACAGCCAACAAAAAAATTGTTACTGATTCTGGATTTAGCATCATTAACAACAACAGCATAATCACTAAAATTACAATACTCAACCACAGCACACAAAGCATCAATACTTAAAAAACCATTACCAAAACCATTATTCCTAAATAGAATATTAGCATCACTTGTAATGTTTGCATTAGATATTTGTGAATTTTCAATAGTTAAACTTGACTGATAATCACTTTTCAAAATATTATTCCCCTGCAAGGAAATATTTTTAAAAGTAACTTTCGCACCATCACTAACAATAACCAAAGGAACATTATCTCCTTTAGACAATAATTTACAAGAATTAAAGTCCAATGTTAAATCCTTGTCAATTACGAGATTTTCAAAATAAGAATCAACAAAGACATTAGGAGTCATTATAATTGTATCTCCATTGTTTGCATTATCAATTGCATCTTGAATAGATGAATACTCAATGCCAGTTCGTTCAATTGTAGGACCATGCAAAGGTAAAGTGTAACTATAACTATCTGTTGAATGATCATTAGAAACAGCTAAAGTAATCTTATATTGACTTAACTTGAATGTGTGTATTGGATTTTGAAAATTAGAGGTTATTCCATCACCAAAATCCCAATAATACCTTGAAATCAAACCATAAGACTTATCCCTAAAAACAATAGTCAACTCATCACCATTAACCAAGAATGAGTCAATTGTGAAGTTAGCCAAAACATTACTATTATAGTCCACCTGGAAATTGTCAATATATGCGTTTCCATATTTTTGAAGCAGCTTCAATTCATGATAACCGTTTATAGTTGATGTGTCCAATTTAACTTCTTCCCATCGATATTTAGCATAACCGGTTTTAACAATAGTATAATCCAATACTGGAGAGTCATCCAAACAGACACTAACAGTAGCATTAGTTGTAGGAGACATATACCAGAAACTTAAACCACTAATTGTGTCAAAGTTAATTTTCTGGGAAATATAACTACCTTCTCCAGTTAAGCTGACGAAAGATGATCCGTTTTTTCCATCAAAATTGGAATTTACAACAGAAACATCAACACTATCCCAGCCACTAGTCTTATCTACTTCAAAACTAGGATTGACGATAACATCATTGACACTGTAGTCATCATCAGGACTAGATTCCATTTGATCTGCATTATACGAATTATCCATAAGCACTGAATCTTCAGCAGACAATAGTGTAGTTTCATTTGCATCGCTGCTTGCATAAACACCACCTACAGATAATAAAAAAAGTATTAATATGAATAATATAATACTTTTATTAAAATTTTTTTTAAACATACTACTTTTCTCTTCGTTATTTAAAAAAAAGGTTGACACTTAAAGGATTTAAACCTTTTAAAAGCATCCTGCGACTATATAAAAAAAATAATAAAAAAAAATAAAGAAAGAGAAAAAAATATTTTTCAATTTTACTTCTTTATTTTTTAACTGTTAATTTTATTTTTTTACTGGTTGCTTTATAGGATTTGTTTCCTGCAAATTTGATTTTTGCTGTGTATTTACCTTTTTTATTTAATTTTGTTATTTTAAAGGTTGCAACACCTTTAGCATTTGTTTTTGCTTTATAGGTTTTTCCTTTAACTTTTAAAGTAACTTTAACCTTTTTAATAGCCTTACCACTTTTTGTTTTAAGAGTGATTTTGTATTTTTTAGTTTTAGTTTTCACTTTAAAAGTTTTCTTTTTAGCAACAATCTTAGATGCAACTTTAACTGTTTTAGCAGTAGTAGTGGTGGTTGTTTGAGTATTTGTGTTTGTAGAACCACCATTTCCAGTAGTGTTAGTTGCATTACTGGTGTTGTTTGTTGTATTTTCCTTTTGAGGTACAGTGAAGTTAAAATTCATTGAAGTGACATTAGCGTTGTATGTATCATCGCCAGGATAATTGAATTTAATTTCAATGTATTCATCAGGTAAATCAGAAATTGTGAATTTACCATTAGCATCAGTAACATTAGATAATGTCTCACCGCCATTAACAGTATAATTCACATTAGCGCCAACAACAGCTTTACCATTTTCATCTTTTAATGTAATGGTGATAACTTTGCTTTCATTAGCAATTATCATACCAGTGTTTAATTTAAAATCAAATGATTTAGCATTATTTGTTGGATTGTATGTTTTATTACCAGTATAATTAGCAACTATATTGATTAAACCAGTTAAATCATTAATGGTGAATTTACCATTAGCATCAGTAACATTAGATAATGTCTTACCGTCATTAATGGTATAATTCACATTAGCACCTGAAATAGCATTACCGTCACTGTCTTTTAATGTGATAACAATGCTGCCTTTTTCGGTTGATTCAATACTTAATGAAGTATCTAATGGTTTGGCAACAATACTTACAGGATTATCACCATTAACTAGAGTGTATTCTTCATCCAGTAATGTGAATTTTACCTCATCACTTACTGCACCTGCAGTGAATTTTAATTCCCCTTGATTATCACTGATAACAATTGGAGAAGTTACTTCACCGTTTGTACTGGTAAAGTCCAAAGTTAAATCATTCAATGCACCATCCATACTTCCGGTATTTGGTACAAATTCCACTTTAATTGTGTATTCACTACCAGAATACATTTCACTGTCAACAGATGTGAGAACCAATCTCAAGTAGGAATCATATCCAGTTACTTGATTAGTTCCAAACCAGTTATTATTCATGGTTGCACCATTGAGTGTTAAATCTCCAGTATTGTGGTATATTGCATTGTAGCTGATTGTTGCAGATCCACCAGTAATGTTGATTGCATTGTTGTTGTTTTTAATAATGTTATTGGTTAATTCCAATTCACCGGCAGTTTGTGTAATTGCAACATTACAGTTAGTTAAATTACTTTTGGTGATTTTTGATTTACCACCATTTACAATAACTCCACTATTCTCAATATTAACATTATTAATACTACAATTATTAGTGAGAGTTAAATAAGTATTATCAAATGTTACATTCTCTACTGTAAGGTTTCCTGATTCTGATACAATTTTTGAATCAATAATGTCAGAATTACTCAATATCATATTTGCATCATCAATAACATTTAAAATACAATTATTACTTATTGTACTGTCATTAACAATTACATAACCTTTAACAGTTAATTTACCTGCATTAATAGTGGAATTATAAATATTAGTATCTGCAATTAATGTTAAACCTACATTGTTGAATGTATTATTAATTAAATCGATATTACCTTCATTTAAGTTTAAGTTAACATTAATATCAGAATCACGAATGATTAATTTAGAATCATTAGATGTTGCAAAAATACTATTTTGATTTAATTCAACATCCTTGATGATTACAGTTGCACCATCAGTTACACTGAATACCGGATTTGCGGAATCTTTAGATTGTAAAATTGCTCCATTAAAGTTTAATGTTAAGTTTTTGTCAATTACTAAATTTTCAACAAAGACCATTCCTGGATCAATATTAATAACATCATTTTCACTAGCATTACTTATAGCATCTTGAACTGAACTGTAACTAACACCAGTACCAGCTATTGTAGGTAATGATAAACTAAACTCATAGGTACAATTATCTACTTCCACACCATCATGATAAATATGTAAAGTTACTGAATGATTGCCTTGTCCAAAGGTATGTGTTGGGTTTCGAGAAGTTGTGTTGGTTCCATCATCAAATTCCCAATAATAACCAGATATCCTACCATATGAATTATCAGTGAAAGTTATGGAGATTTCACCATTTTTAACAGAAGGTACAGAACTGGTGAAATTAGCAATATTTTCATAATTCTGATATTTAATATTATCAATCCAAATACCTGGACCAGTACCTAAGTATCCCATTAATGTAACATTATGAACTCCTGAAATACTACTGGTATCAAAATTATGATTGTACCAATCAGCAAAATGGATAACAGAAAGATAATTGCTTTCTCCACCTAATCTTTCACCATCAATATATACAAATATTCTTGCACCTGAAGAAGAACCAACTCCGCTAAGGGTAATTGTGCGAGCAAAAGCCTGAATTGAATCAACATCAGTCAAATCAACTTCTTTTTGCATTATAGGATACAAATCAGTTAGGTTTGAACTAGTTTTATTAACAACTACATGAATACTGTAATTTCCATCATATGATTGAGCATAATTATGACTTGCAATATCATATAATATCCATCCATCCAAATCACCCTCGAAACTATCAACATTAGATGTGTGTATTTTATAATTATATAATGTCAATATATTTTCTTTAGTTGTAGTATTGTTATTTCCGTATTTATCAATAACAGTTAATGATATATCAAAAGAACCATATGAAGAATATATATTATACTCCGGGAATTTAGTATCATTGTAAATTTGACCATTACCATAATCCATAATCCAACGTACAATATCCCCCGAAGATTTATCAGTGAAATAAACTGTAGCACTACTACCCGTATTAATTCTAATTTCATATTCAAAATCTGCAACTAAAGTATAATTTTCAGGAGGATTATCTGAAGATGTTTTATCATAATTAAATGTAAAACATAATGAATCAATGTACACAGGCTTATTATTTAAAGGTGCATTAAATTTCAAATTTTGGATACCAGTATAAGAAACATTTTGCTCAAAATAATCCCATGAATCCATAGCATTTGAAGCAGTAATCTTTTTAATATTGTCATCCCCAACAGTAACAGTTAAAGAACCTGCTCTAGTTGGAATCTTATACCAAAACCCAATTTTTTCAACATAAGTCCAATCAACATCTCTAGAAATAGAAGCCTTATTTAAAACAACATAAGAACCATCATACCCATTATCATCAGACAAATCTGCATTACCAGTACTAGTCCACCCATCTAAATCATCAAAAGAATAAGTATTGTTTTTTGGTTTAAGTGTTAAAACTAATGAATCAATGTACACAGGCTTATTATTTAAAGGTGCATTAAATTTCAAATTTTGGATACCAGTATAAGAAACATTTTGCTCAAAATAATCCCATGAATCCATAGCATTTGAAGCAGTAATCTTTTTAATATTGTCATCCCCAACAGTAACAGTTAAAGAACCTGCTCTAGTTGGAATCTTATACCAAAACCCAATTTTTTCAACATAAGTCCAATCAACATCTCTAGAAATAGAAGCCTTATTTAAAACAACATAAGAACCATCATACCCATTATCATCAGACAAATCTGCATTACCAGTACTAGTCCACCCATCTAAATCATCAAAAGAATAAGTATCAGAAGAAGAATTAATTTTTAAATTATTATTATCTAATTGATTACTATTTACTAATTCGTTATCCTCATTAGAATTTAGATCTACATCCATATTATTTTCAACAAGTAAATGTTCTTGGTCATTTATTTGAGAATTTAAATTATCAGTTAGATTAACATCAGCTGCATTAGTTGAAGCCATCATCATGAAAATAATAAACAAACAGAAAAAATAAACTTTTCTCATAATAATCATAAAAATGAAGATATGAAAAAATAAATAACACATGATATATCATGTGAAATTTAATTTTCCATTCTTAAATTTAATTAACAATTATATATCCATAATTATCCTCAAAAGCATCACAAACATTAATAAATGTTTGATTTACTTGACCATATAAATAATTATCGTAAATCCAAATTTCACCACCTGTTGATTTAGCAAAATTAGAATTAATTTTTATAGCAGAACATGAAGAATTATTTAATGTTTCAATATTATTTAAACCCATGTATAAATATTCAACATTTGGATGGTACATATCAATACCTGTTTGGACATTATATATATCATTTGCAATAATGTCTACCTGCAATCTACCATTAGTGACTGCTTTTTTTCCTGCAAATTCAATACCATAATCTGATCCATTAATTATATTATCTTCAATTGTTCCTTTGAAATTACCTCCAAAGAACATTGCATATTCAGAACCAATAATTATATTATTAGAAATAGTAGAATATCCTTTGTTAGCCCATTCAGTATCACTTAAATTTCTGTGGTCAACTAAAGAAATTGCATCTCTAGTTACTCCAGTAATTGTATTACCGGAGATAGTTATGTTATCATGAGTTTGCATAATGTTTATTCCATCTTTTCCACCAGTAATATTATTGTTAGTAATTTCTGCATTGAACACATTTGCTCCGTATATTGCTGCTTTACCAGTTGCAACATTCATGTTGAAACCAGTGATTACAATATTGTTTGATCCAGCTACAGTGAATAAATTATCAGTTGATCCTATAATTGTTGCACCATTACCTGTGAATTTATTGTTGTTACCAGTTACCATTGAAAAATTTGTGTAATCATTAGTATTATCAAAAATAAATTCATAACCGTCAAAAATACCATTAGTTATATTATAATTAATACCATCAAAATCAGAAGTTGTATCAATATAATATGGAGTATATGTTATAGTTCGTGTTTGTTCTGTTTCCACTATTTCGTCAGTCTCATCTGCTGAGTCATCTTCAATTGCAATTTCATCTACTGCAATGTCGTCAGCAGGTTCATCAATGTCGACTGCCACATCATCTGCTGCAGATACTGATCCGACTGCAACAATAGCAACAATCAACATTGCCAAAATTAAAACCTTATTTTTAATCATGATTATTACTTCCGTAATCTTTTTTACAGAGTAACTATCAAATATAATGATTAAGGGGTTTAATTAATTTTTTTAAATTCAATATTGTTATGAATTAAATATTTTCATATCCACTAGTTCAGGAGAAAATAAAATCTTGTTGAATTTAAATTTTAAACCCCCTCAACAATTTTTTTGACACTAACTCTAAAAAATAGATATGCAAATATATGCACATCAATATTATTTTTCACTATCATCAATATATAATATTTATGTTTTAAATCGATGCGAACACTCCTTAAAAATTGCATATAAAAAATGAATAGCTTAAGGTATAAAGATTATAAAGTAATATTAAAACGATTTAATCGAAAAACAAGTTGATTAAAATCCATTTTTAAAATTAATTAAATAGATAATTAAATTTTATAAAAAAAACAATGTCATAATTTTTTCAAATCGTTTTAAATAACTGTCTTTTGCATACCAATCCACGCTGATTAACTTGCGAAATATAACAACTTTTATATTGAATGTGATTACAAATATTATAATCGTAACTACTCAAAAAATAAATTTCTTTTGACACTAAAATCTCTAAAAAAAATCATACATTTGGAGATTAAAAAGAATGACACATAAAACTCTAGGCATGTCATTGCTATTGCTTTTGGTGATAGTTTTATCCTTAAGCAGCGTTCAAGCAGCTAACCAAACAGACATTACCTCACAAGATGCTTCAGACATCTTAAGTGACGTTAATGTCGACGGAAACACTGCAGCAGACATTCAAAATGCAATAGATAATGCAAATGAAGGAGATACAGTAAACCTTGGAAAAGACAAGCAGTATAATGTTAACTCCACCATCCAAATTACCAAAAAGGTAAGCATTAAAGGTGAAAACGTTAACATTACATCTGAAAACGCATTTCAAATTAGAAGCACAGACAATGTGGAGATTAATGGTATAACATTCATCAACCCGAATGGCCTGCCGGATTATGGCGGATCAATGAAGGGAAATGCAATTTATGCCCAGGCAACCAGAAGCCTTGTAATTGACAATTGCAGATTCATAAATTACGCCTACGGCATTGACATGTACTCTTCAGTTGATGGTATTGTTAAAAATTCCTATTTCACAGGAACCACAACAGGTGTTGTGCCTGACCGTGCAGACAGCGGTACAAAGGCATTGCAGCTTATGGGCTCAAGCAACATTCAGGTAATAAACAACACTTTCTCAGGCCACATTCTGGACGGTTTAAGCATAGCTTCTGCTTCAAGCAAGATTTTTGTTGAAAACAACACTTTTATCAACAACACCTATGCAATATATTACGGTGGGGCATCAACCGAGGGAAACATTTTAAGAAACAACCGTTTCATAACCTGCGGAATGATCAATACCTCATATACCGGAAAGCTCGGATTTACAAAAGTTGATTATCAGAACTTGCCGGTTATCAGTTTGCAAAAGGCTTCAAGCAGTATAATTATAGATAATAACACTTTCATTGTTAAAAACGGCAACCTGTTGATATTGTCTGAGGCTGAAAACACTGCACATGGGTTCCCGTCTGTTATCGGTGGAATAACAATCACCAACAATACCGTTTTAAAAGCGGATGTGAGTGTTGACGGCTCCACTGTGGATTTCTACAATATCAATGTGGTGTCAAGTCTTGCCATTAACACCATTGATGAGATTAATGTCAAGGACAATGACTTTTCAGACATTCCCGACATTAAAAAGTTTGAAATCAAGTTCAATTCCATCCAAACAAGTGACAATGATGTTTATATTCCTAAAACATCCATCAACACCATGATGCAAGTCACCTACGTCAAGGATGGTAGAGTCATCATCAAACTGACAAGCATTTCAGGCGATGAGCTTACAGGTGAAAAGATTACATATACTGTAAATGGAGGATCTTCAGTTACAGATACCACTGATGAGTACGGTCAAATCTACATTAACGACCTTTCAGGTGAAAGCAAAATCGAGGCTAAATATCTGGGAAGTGACACTTATGCCCAAAGCACTTTCAGCATAACTGCAGACACATCAAAACAGACCACAACAGCACCTGCAGCCACACCAACAGTCAAGGTCACCAAAAAGGCAACCACATTAAGTATTGCCAAAAAGACTTTCAAAAAGAAAGCAACCAAAAAGCTCACCGCCACACTGAAATCCTCAGGCAAAGCCATTAAAAACAAAAAGATCACCTTCAAGGTCAACGGCAAAACATACTCTGCAAAAACCAACGCCAAAGGTGTTGCAACAGTAAAAATCAAACTGACCAAAAAGGGAACATTCAAATACACTGCCAAGTTTGCAGGCGATGCAACATACAAGGCAGTAAGCAAAACCAGTAAAATCAAAGTAAAATAATCCCCAAAAGGGTTTATTTTACATCTTTTTTATTTTTAGATACTTATCATTATTGAATTAAATATGATTGATATTTTTAAATTTATTTGTTTATCTAAACATTCATGAAAAATCAAAATTGAAAGATAAACTTGAGCAATCATATTACCGGAAATAAGCATATAAACTGATATTTATCTGCTATCTATTTTAATGAATATCATCCTATATATTTCCTGTGGGCTATTTTTACATTGCTCTGATTTACCATGGCATATTGCATGGTGGTGTCAATCTGCACATGCCCCAATAGTCTTTGAACCTGCTCGATTGGCATTCCCTTATCTATTGCCTTTGTTGCCATTGTTCTTCTGAATTTATGGGGATGCACTTTTTTAATATCAGATTCACGACCGAGTTTGCGCATTCTTTTTTCAACTTCGGTGATTCCAATCCTGCTGTGAGGTTTTCTGATTGATACAAAAAGAGCGGGATTACTGTCATCTCTAGACTCCAGATATTTTTGCAGGTGAATTTTTGTTTTTGCGTCAAAATAAACAATACGTTCAGAATCACCTTTCCCCAATACAACACATTCCCTTTCATTAAACAGGACGTCATCAATATTCAGGTTAACAAGTTCGCCTACACGTATCCGGTTGAAGCCAAAAGTTCAATCATTGCCAAGTCCCTTATGTTATTGCAGTTGTCCCTTAGGACTTCAAAATTCTCATCACTTATTACTTCCTTAACGACATTTTTGGTCTTGATTCTGTGAATCCTTCTAACAGGATTTTTAGGAATATAATCCTCATCCTCAAGCCAGCTGAAAAAACTGGACAGCACTCTTCTTATGTTATCGATTGTTGATTTGGATGCATTGCTTTGATTTTTATAGTCCGAGAGATATTTTCTTAAATCATCAGTGGTTATGTTTTCAATTCTTAAATTGATCTTATCGAGCATTTTTAAAATTGTATTTCTATAATAAGTAATTGTTTTTTTAGAGCATCCCTCAATTTCCTTAGCTGAAAGAAAAGACATCAATAACTCCAAATTTCCCTTTGATACCTCAGTTGATAAATTTCTATCTAATTTGACAACATTAAAATTCCTCAAAATTACTTGAAGATTTCTATTAAGTTCATATAATTGAATTTCGCTTAAATGAGGTTCCATTTTGGTTTTTATTAAATCAATTAAATCGTTTTTCATGAAAATCACCATATAAAAAATATGGATTTTCTAAATTTTGAAAATTCTCATTGAGGATGTGACGCAAAATTTTTAATCGAATTTTGTGTTTTTGATTTTTTTGTAATTTTTCTTATTTTTAGTTGTTTTTTCTGTTTATTTCGTTGTATATTCTTTTTAGGTTGTGTCCGATTGTGTATAGTTTGAATTCGGTATTTGTATTTTTTATTCCTGTTGTGGTGAATTCATGTAGTTTCATGTTTTGTTTTAGGTGTGCAAAGGGTAATTCTGCTGTTTTTGATCGTTTTTTGTAGATTTTTTGCGCCCAGTCAGTTTCCATTTTCCGCTGCATTCTGATTTTGGAAGGGTTTCCATAGTCTTGAATTATTCTGTAATTGTCTTTTTGGCAGCA